>CAWFZW010000003.1:0-108801 GCA_963820485.1 Candidatus Nealsoniibacteriota bacterium | reverse complement strand
TTTAAAGATAAAGAAAAAGAAATCTTAACTTGGGGGCTGGGCATTGCCGGCGAAGCAGGTGATTTAGCAGGATGTATTAAAAAAACCTTTTCTCACAAAAATGACCAGAAAGCCGGCATCAGAGAAAATCTTGGAGATACTTTATGGTATGCGGCAATGATTTGCAATTACTTTAATTGGAATTTAGATGAAGTTTTGGCAGAGAATATTAAAAAACTTAGAAAAAGGTATCCGAAAGGATTTACAAAAAAAGACGCCAAAAGAAAAGGAATAGATTGGAACGAAAAGTGAAAACTATATGATTTATCAAGACAGAATTTATGGAGAAATTAAAATAGAAGAACCCGTAATTTTAGAATTAATAGAGTCAAAACCGCTTCAAAGATTGAAAAATATTACCCAATACGGGATTCCAGATAATTTTTATCACGTTCCTGGTTACAGTAGATTTGAACATTCAGTTGGCGTGATGTCACTTTTAAAGAAAATCGGCGGGGATTTAGAAGAACAGGTGGCTGGACTATTACATGATGTTTCACATACTGCATTCTCGCACGTTTTTGATTGGATTGGTGGTGGCAGTGAAAATGAAGATTATCAGGATAAAACTCATAAAGATTTTATTTTGAAATCGGGCGTTGTTCAAATCCTTAAAAAATATGGTTTAGATCCTTTGAAAATTTCAGAGATTAAAAATTTCGGGCTCTTGGAGCGGGAAATACCTGATTTATGTGCTGACAGAATGGACTACACCTTTAGAGATTATTTTTGGGAAAATCCGTTAGCCATTCAGGATTATTTAAACAAATTGATTAATTTCAATGGTAGTATTGTTTTTACTGATTTAAAAATTGCCGAGGCTTTCGCAAGGAATTATTTAAAATGTCAAACGGAACATTGGGGCGGATACGAGGCGGTTGGCAGATATTATTATTTTTCTCAGATTTTTCAAAAAGCCTTAGATAAAAAAATTTTGCTTTTAGACGATTTTTATCAAAACGACAATTTCATTATTAAAAAAATTTACGACAGCAAAAACAGAGATTTAATAAATATTTTAGAAAAATTAAGGAAAAAACCTTTAGAAAAGTTAAATTTAGGTGAGAAGAGAGTATTAAAGAAAAAATTTAGATATGTGGACCCGAAAATTTTGGAGAACGGAAAAATTTTTACCTTATCTTCCATCTCTTCGGAATTTAAAAATTTTTTAGAAGATCAAAAATTAGTCAACTCTCAAGGCTTTGAATTTTAATAATTTATGGAAATTCAAAACGTAGAGCTTCATCGGATTACTTCAACGGCGATAATCAGAAAGGACGGAAAATATTTAATTGTAAAAAGAAGTCCTGATAAAAAAGTTTTTCCCGGCAGATGGACGGTGCCGGGCGGGGGATTAGAAACCACAGATTATATTGATACTCCAAAAACCACTCCAGAGGCTTGGTACTATGCGATAGAAAATTCCTTGAAAAGAGAAATAGAAGAAGAAGTTGGTTTGAAGGTGGGCAAACTTAATTATCTTTTAGATTTGGTTTTTATCCGACCCGACAATATTCCGGTTGCGACTCTAAGTTATTGGTGCGAATGGGAGTCGGGAGAGGTGAAATTAAACGAAGAGAATGTAGATTTTAAATGGGTAACCGTAGAGGAGGCGAAAAATTACGATTTGATATCGGGAATAGCAGAAGAAATTGAAATGGTAGATAAAATTCTGAAGGGTGAAAAAAATCCTAACGAGGTTAAATTCGGAAAATAAAAGGTCGATAAATCTAAAAAATTATTTTTTTAAAAAATGGAACAATTTCTTTTTAATTCACCAATTTTATATTTAATTTTAGTTTGGACTATACCTTGGAAAGGAGTGGCTTTATGGAAGGCAGCTCGAAATTCCCACAAGTGGTGGTTTATTGCCTTATTGCTTGTAAATACTTTGGCGATTCTGGAAATTATTTATATTTTCTATTTTTCGAAGCAAAGCGAGAAAAACAAGGTCCTGACGAAATAGTCAGGTTCTTAGAGTATGCGTAGCATTCAAGGTTCTGCCATAGGCAGGTTCTTAATTTGAGCGAAGCGAGAATCAAGGTTCTGCCGAAGACAGGTTCTTACTTTTTAAAACCAAAACAAAATGCAAAGTCCAATTGATGAAATAAAAAATCGGCTTGATATTTTGGAAGTTATTAGTTCTTATATTAAGCTTCAAAAAGCCGGAGCAAACTACCGGGCGGTTTGTCCTTTTCATTCTGAAAAAAAACCGTCTTTTTTCGTTTCCCCGGCCCGCCAAATCTGGCATTGTTTTGGCTGCGGAATTGGCGGCGACATTTTTAAATTTGTAATGCAAATTGAAGGGGTGGAATTTGGCGATGCTTTGCGCATTTTAGCTCAAAGAGCAGGGGTGGAATTAAAGCCCTTAACAAAAGAATCGGCAGTTTGGCGAACCGAAAGACAAAGATTATATGAGATTTGCGAATGGGCAACAAAGTTTTTTGAAAAACAATTGGAAGAAAGTTCAACTGGAAAGGAAGCCAAAAAATATCTTTTGGGAAGAGGAATTTCAGAAGACAGCATTAAAAAATGGAGGATAGGTTATGCTCCTGACGTCTGGCAGGGGTTATCCGATTTTTTAAATTCCAGGGGTTATCAAAAGAAGAAATTGGAAAAGCGGGGCTGGCATTGACTTCCGAACAAGGTTCATTTTATGACAGGTTTCGGGGCAGAATTATTTTCCCGATTTTTGATTTAAATTCTCAGGTGGTAGGTTTTGGCGGAAGGGTTTTTAAAGAAAAAGACAAAGCGGAAGTGGCAAAATATGTAAATACTCCCAACACGATTTTATATGATAAAAGCAGGATTTTATACGGTTTAGATAAAGCGAAAGTGGAAATCAGGAAAAAAGACAATTGTATTTTGGTTGAAGGTTATACCGATGTAATAATGTGTCACCAGGCAGGGTCTGTTAACGTGGTAGCCACTTCTGGCACTGCTTTAACTCCTTATCAATTGAAAATTTTAAAAAGATATACGGAAAATCTAATTTTAGGTTTTGATATGGATATTGCCGGAGATACGGCAACTAAAAGAGGAATTGATTTGGCCCAAAATCAAGGATTTAATATAAAAATAATTCGTCTTCCCGAGGGAAAAGACGCTGCTGATATTATTTTAAAAAATCCGAAAGAATGGGAAAAATCAGTGGAGGGCGCGAAATCAATTCTTGATTTCTATTTTGAATCGGCTTTTTCCCAAAAAGACCCGAAAACTCCGGAAGGGAAAAAAGAAATTTCAAAAATTTTATTGCCGGTAATAAAAAGAATTCCAAATCAGATTGAAAAATCTTTCTGGATTCAAAAATTAGCCAAAGAATTAGAAGTAAGGGAAGAAAACATCATTGAAGAGTTAAAAAAAGTGAAATTAGAAGAAGAGGTTTTCGGGTTAGAACCCGAAGAAATAATAAATCTTCCTCAAAAGACCAGAAGAGAGCTTTTGGAAGAAAGATTGATAATAATGTTTTTTAAATTTAAAACCCAGAACATAAATTTAATTGAAGAAAGAGAAACTTTCTTGTTTCTCGCCAAAAATTCAAGAAATTTTAAGAAAAATTAAAGAAAATCTTATGAACAACAGCATTGAATTCAATGCTTGATAGGATTATCCCTCAGAAACAAGCTGATTTATTTTGAACTATTTTATATCTTTAAAAGCTGAAATTGAAGAAATTGAAGAAAAAGATATTTTAACAGAAATCCAATTTTGCTTGAAAGAAATTCAATCCATGGAAATCAAAAATAAATTAGAACAGATTTCCAAAGAAATTAAAAAAGCTGAAGAAGAAAAAGATAATAAAAAAATTAACGATTTATCAAAAACATTTAAAAACACAGCTACCGAATTAACAAATTTATGAGAAAAAAAGACCACTATTCATACACAGTAAAAAGAACTAAAACAAAACGGAAAAAGAAAGCTGGAAAGAAAAACATTAAAAAGAAATTAAAGAAGAAGGAAAGAAAAAAGGTTAAGAGAAGAAAAAAAAGAACAAAAATTCAGCGCGGTCGGCCCCGAAAGAAAAAAAGTTCACTACGGGGCAGGCCCAAAAAAGTTTTTCTTTCAGAAAAATTCCAGCAATTGATTGAAAAAGGAAAACAAAGAGGATTTGTTACTCTTTCAGAAATTTTATATTCTTTCCCGGAAGCAGAAAAAGACATTAGAGGGTTGGAGAAACTTTATGAAAACTTGGAAAAAGAAGGCGTTGAAGTTAAAGAAGCGAAAGAATTTTTAACCCCTTCAGAGTTGCCAAAAAAGGGAAAAAAATCGGCTGCAGGCGAATCGGTAATAGATCCTATTCAGATGTATCTGAAAGAGATCGGTTCTTATCCCTTTTTAACCGCTGAAGAAGAAAAAGAGTTGGCTAAAAAAATTGAAAAAGGAGACGCAGAGGCAAGAAAAAAATTAGCTCGGGCAAATTTAAGATTAGTTGTTTCTATCGCCAAAAAATATGTTGGGAGGTCGCCTCATTTAACTTTGCTTGACTTAATCCAAGAAGGAAATTTAGGCTTATTCCGGGCGGTTGAAAAATTTGACTGGAGAAGAGGTTATAAATTTTCCACCTATGCCACTTGGTGGATAAGACAGGCGATAACGCGTGCGCTTGCCGACCAGGCAAGGACAATAAGAATTCCGGTTCATATGGTAGAAACTATTTCAAAATACACCCAAGTGAGAAGGCGTCTTCTGCAAGATCTCGGCCGGGAACCCCTTCCTGAAGAAATTGCGGCTGAAATGGGAATTGAAGTGGATAAAGTCCATCATATAATGAAAATTTCCCAAGAAGCCGTTTCTTTGGAAACGCCGGTAGGGGAAGACGAAGAAGACAGTGTTTTGGCAGAGTTTATTGAAGACGAAAAAGTGATTGCTCCTTCTATGGAAGCTGCTCGGACTTTACTTAGAGAAAGGTTAAAAGAAATTTTAATTGATTTGACCCCCAGAGAACAAAAAATTTTAGCTATGAGGTTTGGTTTGGAAGACGGGATTACCCATACTTTAGAAGAAGTGGGGCAGGAGTTTGGCGTAACCAGGGAAAGAATCCGCCAAATTGAAGCCAAAGCCTTGGAAAGAATAAGAGAACACGATGCCTTGAAGAAGTTGAAAGGTTATTAATTTTAGGGTATAGTGAATAGAATTCAATATATCGAGCGGCGTACCGCTCGCTATAATTTCTTTTATGAAAGATTATTTGGCAAAAATTATCTTTCTAATTCATTCGGTAATCGTGATTTTTTGGATCGGTTTATTTTTTGTTCCCACCCGTTTATGGGCGGATAAAATAACGTTCCATTTCTATTTAACCTTGCTTATCGTCGCCAATCAATTTTTATGGGGACTTTTGATTATGCCTTGGACGAAAAAATACAGAATGGTTTGTTTTTTAACTACGGTAAATCAGCTTCTCAGGGGTAAATCAATATCAGACGAGGAAAATTACAAACATTCATTTACAAAGGAATTTTTAGGAAACGTTGGTATCACGATTTCCCATAGATTCGCCACTATTTTTACTTTTACAATTTCAACGATTGTTACTATTCAGTATTTTTTCTTTCGCTAATTGAAAAATTTTTAATTTTTGATAAAATAAAATATAAAAAAATATTCCGGAGTAGCTCAACGGTAGAGCGGCTCCCTGTTAAGGAGATGGTTGTAGGTTCGAATCCTACCTCGCGGAGCCATCAATATTTTTTATCGAGAAACCGAGCGGCCTCGTCCTAAAATTGGTTTCTTGGTATAATGAAGTAATATGGAAAACAAAGCTTTTTCTAAAATTTTAATTATAGTAATTATTCTAATTTTAGTAGTTGGAGGAATTTTAGCTTGGCAGTATTCAAAAATGCCGAAGGTCCCAATACCAACACCCACTCCAATCACTGAAATAACACCAACTCCGAAAACTGAAAGTCCTAAAGTTGAAATACAAGAAGGAAAAATTAACGAAGCTTTATTAATTTGTGCAAAAATAAAAGATATTCAGAAAAGAAATATTTGTACTGGAGTAGTAAATGGTGACTTAGGGGCATGTGAGATTTTGCCCGACCATGAAAAATTAAATTGTTATGTTTCACTAGGCCGTAGAGCTAGCGATAGCTCAATTTGTGAAAGATTTGAAAACGAGGGATTCAAATATGATTGCCTAGCTAGATTGGGTGGAGACTATGAACAATGTAAAAAATCAGTTTTTCCACTATATTGTTATTATGATGTGGCACTCATAAAGAAAGATTCTTCAGGATGTAGAAAAATAACTGACGAATTATATAAGTTTCTTAGTAATAAATGTCTTGCATATACAGAAAAAGATTCTAATTATTGCCAAGACATTTCTCAAGAGACAATAAGCGATGATTGTTATATCAATGTTGCAATGTTAACCAATAATTCTTCCATCTGTCAAAAAGCGAAGGGATATAAAGATTTATGCCAATCTATGGTAACAAGAAATATTGGCGGTTTAAACTGCGGAGAATACGGTGGATACTGTGAATTTTTCGCAGGTTTTACTGGCGATGATTCAATATGTCAAAAAATGACTAATGCAGATTACTGTTACTATGACACAGCCATGGGGCTATTTGGTATTTATCCACCCGAAGCACCGAGAGGGTGGTAAATAAAATATAAAATTAATATAAAAAATAATTAAAAAATATGGTACAAATTTTATTAATAGCGTTAGGCCTGTTTATTTTAATAAAAGGAAATTTAAAAGTTTCGGAAACTAAAGAAATAGTTAGACCACAATCAATTTATTGGGGACTGATTATGCTTGTATATGGTATCGTTATTCGTTTTTTACCCGATCAACTAATATATATTCTAATATTTTATGCTTCTTTAATATTAATATCGGCTATTTTTGTAATCAAAGGGAAAACGATTACGTCTGGTGAGACTATTGTAAAATCCGTAAATACAAAAAGAAACCTAATTATCCTTTTAGTTTTTATCGTAATAATAGTAGTTGTTTTCTATTTCGTATTTAAGTGAAGGTTGTTTGGTTTAATTAAATAATTATTAAAAAAATTCTAACATCGTTCCAAAATGAGACACCAAAATATACCCTTATCCAGTGTCTCATTTTAGCTTAAAAATGCCCCGACCGAGACGCGTGGCTGTACCATTCTCCAAACGACCCAAATCTCCTCTCAAATGGCAAGTTCAAGACCGACTTGGCGAGCCACTTAGTGCTCGGTTCGAGAGACCGAGACGCTTTAGAAATCGCCAGTCAGGCGGTTTTTTGGTTAGAGGGCTTGATTTTTTTGTGAAGTATGGTAATATCCCTTTATCAATGTTCTTAAGAGAAAAGGAGGGTTAAATAATGTATAATATATCTATAACTCAAGCTTTAGCTATTTGGTCAGAACTTTGGCGAGCGTATCACGGAGAGAATGGTTATGGCGGAGACACTGCGGAAATATATGCCTTTACCCTAATGCCTCACACTCCAACATTAGAAGCACCTGGTTTTAAAGAAACCAAACAGGAAGTCGGACTCCAAACTGCCAAATCATTGTATACTTTACTTGTTAAATTTCAAAAAGAACAAAAATGCAAAATCGAGATTGATGGAAAACCATTAGGAAAATGGTTTACACAAATAGCATTCTTGCATCGATGTCATGTTAAAGTAATTAGAGAATAAGCAAATCAAATAGACATGAAGCCGTATGGTTTACCCAGCGGCTTATTTATTTACCCCCAACAGGTTCTAACATCGTCCAACCAGGGGAGCCGCCTTCGGCCGCTTTCTCAAGAAGGCGGTTTTTTAGTAGAGGGCTTGATTTTTTTGTTAGAAGTAGTAATTTTTATTTAGAGTCTTTAATAAAAAGGAGGTTATAATGGCAGAAAAAGCGATCATGGAATCAGTCATGGAAGCAAGGAGAAGGATTGATGAGCATTATTACCCAAAAATATCGCCCCTGGAGGAAGAACTAGAGAAGATAAAAAAATGGCTAGACGGAATTCCCCCAATAGTGAACATTCCCCCTATGGAGCTTAATAAAGCAAAAAATAGGGCTACTTTACTTGAGGTAGAGGTTAAAAGGCTTAAAGAGGAGCAAAAAGAAAAACTACTAAAGATTCACCAAGACAATAAGTTGGTATCCTCATCTTTAAGAAAACTTAATGCCTTAAGGGGTGCGAATTTTAAAAAACGTTCGAAATCATCTGGCCTTTTGCTTATCTCTGATTCGACGGTTTGGGCATACTCTAAAAAAACTGAAGAAGAAGCATATTACTGCGATAAATGTAAGTTATGGATAGTCGGGGATCCTCATTTGAGGTCGTTGGGGAAATCGGTTTTCAGTCCCTCTGACACTTATTTTTGTGTGATTTGTGACAATATTGTTGGACACTATCACACCCACCACGACAGAAGAGGCCCATAAGGTTATCCATAGAATATTTTTTTGCGAGAGAGTTTTTCAAAGAAAACTCTCTTTTTATTTTAATTTTTTATAAAACAGATTCTAACATCGTCCAACCAGGGGAGCAGACCGAGACGGGTACCCTGTTAGGACGACCGAGAAGTATAAAAAACTGCCAAGCGGCAGTTTTTAAATAGGCGGCTGGACTTTTTCTAAAATAAATAGTATTTTATATAAGTATGGCTTCTGACCAACAACTTATAATGGATTATCTCGCGGGCGATGAGAAATCGTTAGAGATTTTAATCCACCGTTATCTTAAACCGATCTACAGCTTTGTTTATCGGTATGTTGGCGACGAACAGGAAGCCGAAGACGTCACTCAAGAGGTATTTGTGCGGGCGTGGCGGAACCTAAAGAAATTTGATCAGAAGAAAAAGTTTAAGACTTGGATTTTTAGTATCGCCAAAAATGCATCAATCGATTTTCTCAAAAAGAAAAAAGCCATACCATTTTCCGAGTTTGAAAATGAAAAAGGACAAAATATGCTTGTTGAAACGCTTATTGATCCGGCTCCGCTTCCTGATAAGCTTTTTGAACAGTCCAGTATTGGAGAAATAGTTAATGCAGCAATAAACCATCTGGCCCAAAAATATCGCATGGTTTTATTTCTACGTTATAATGATCACTTTACTTTTAGAGAAATTGCCGAGGTATTAGGAGAACCGCTTAATACCATAAAAAGTCGGCATAGAAGAGCCATTATTCTGCTTAAAAAACTACTTACAGAATTGTAACGTATTCTAAAGACAAAAAGGGGGATGCACCAAAATGCATCCCTTTTTCGTATTAGTAATATAGAGGTTATGCGTAAAGATTACGAAAAACTATTTTCTCGCCTCAAGCCCGCAGAGCCACCCGTTGGTCTTTTTGATCGTATTATCCTTGCGATTAAGCGAGAACAAGAATTACAGCATACAAAAAGATTGTTATTTGGCTTTCTATTTCTTTTAGTTGCCTCGTTTATTGCAACGCCCCTCTCTTGGTCAATACTTATAAGCCAAATAGAGAGCTCTGGAATTTCTTACTTTATTTCCACTGCACTCAGCAACTTTGATGTTTCTTCGTTTTATGGAAAGATTTCGGTTTAGCTATTCTCGAATCGCTACCTCTCACAGGAATGGTAATTTTTGCAATCAGTTTGGGGATATCTATTTTTACACTTCGATTATTTCTTTATAGAAAAAGATTACTATTGGGTTATCTAAGGCAGAGTTTTGCTTAAAGATTAATTAAATTAATAAAATTATGAATGAAAACAAACAAAATAACCCTGAAATAAAAAAAATTTCTGATGACGTAAATAAAAAAACACATCAAGATGTGCTTAAGTGGATTATTATCGGTCTTGCTGGTTTTATAATTATTATTTTAATCTTCGGTGCTGGTATGTTTATAGGTGGAATGAAAGCAAAATTTTCTTATCGTTGGGCAGAAAGTTATCATAAAAATTTTGCAGGTCCCCCAGGAGGATTTTTCGGGGAGTGGCAGAAAATTCTTTATTCCCCGGCGACTTTATTGAGAGCCACGGTGATTTTGGAGAAATTATCAAAATAGACGACTCAGATTTTATAATCAAAGGTCGAGCCAATGTAGAAAAAATAATTATTATTAAAGAAGATACTGTAATAGAAAAGGGAAGAACGACAATAAAAAAAAGTGACTTGAAAGTTGGTGATAGCATCGTTGTTATTGGTTCGCCAAATGACCAAGGTCAGATTGAGGCGAAACTTATCAGAGTTTTTAACGGAGAAGGTTTTAAAAGTTCGCCAATGTCTTTTCGGCCCCCTTTTTTAAATAAATATGATTTCTAAAATATTAAAATGAATAATTCAACATAAAGTTATAGCGGGGATATGCTTTTTGTTTATTGTCATCGGTAGTTTTTTGGGTTATCGGGCTTTGACGGGGAATAAGAATACGGTTCGTTACGTTATGGCAGCCGTGGAGAAGGGGACAATTATTACTTCAGTGTCGGGAAGTGGTCAGGTGTCGGTTTCTAATCAAATAGATATTAAACCAAAAGTATCTGGTGATGTGATTTATGTTGGTGCAAAGGAGGGTCAGGAGGTAAAAAACGGACAACTTATAGTAAAAATTGATGATAGTGACGCCCAAAAAGCGGTAAGAGATGCGGAAACAAATCTTGAAACCACCCAAATTTCACCATCTCAAACAGAAGACGATCTTAAAAAAACCTATGATGATGGATTTAACGAGATAACGAATGTTTTTCTTGATTTACCTAATATTATGTCGGGGCTAAAGACCATACTTTTTAGTGATAGTCTTGGTAAAACGGGTAACAGGAATATTAATAATTATGAAGATTCTGTAAAACCCTATGACAGAAAAAAATCTTCAATACGAAAACGATATCTAATACACCTCATATCAAAAAGCAAATACGTCTTACGAACAAAACTTTAATGATTATAAATCAGCCAGCATATCTTCCGACCAAGAACAATTAAATCACTTATCAACGAAACTTACCGAAACCCTGAAAGATGGCTGAAGCAATAAAAAACACCTACAATCTAATTCAATCCTATCAAAATGTTTTAACTGACAGAACGGGTTGACCCTGAGTTCAACAGTACATACTTATATCCCAATCTCAGTACCTACACCGGGAAGACCAATACCTATCTTTTAAATCTTCTCCCGGCCAAAAATACCATCCAAATCAGATAAAGAACTCTTATAGAAACTGACTTCGATATTGCCGACCAGGAAATTAAAGTGAAACAGGCAGAGAATATCTTAAATGACGCTCGAAAAAACCTGCAGATTATTCCATCTATTCTCCTTTTGGCGGCATTATCGCCGAAATAAATATTAAAAAAGGAGATTCAGTTTCCTCTGGCACAATTCTGGCAACACTTGTCACTAAGCAAAAAATAGCTGAAATTTCTCTCAATGAAGTTGATGCAGCCAAAGTAAAATTGGTCAAAAAGCAACTCTTACCTTTGATGCTCTTCGCGATGTAAGTATTTCTGGAAAAGTTTTAAGTATTGATTCAGTAGGAACAGTCAGTCAAGGAGTGGTAAGTTACGGAGTTAAAATTGCTTTTGATACTCAAGATGAAAGAAGTAAAACCCGGATGAGTGTTACGGCAGATATTATTACTGATGCCAAACAAGATGTTTTAATCTTGCCAAATAGTGCAATTAAATCTCAGGGAAATTCTTAGTATGTTGAATTGGAAGTTCAGAGAATAAACAGAAATTATCAGCACTTCGGAGTAAGTCTGCAGCCACCAAACAACAACAGTAGAAACAGGAATTTCAAATGATACTTCTACTGAAATTGTTTCGGGTCTTAAAGAAGGCGATATTGTTGTTACTTCAACGGTTAGTTCAAGTAGTTCAACCAGTACAAGTACTACTAAAACTAGTCAAAATCAAGGATTTCAAATGATGGAAGGATTAGAGGAGGAGGACACGTTAAGACGAATTAATTTAGTTATTATGATAGAAGTTAAGAATATTACCAAAGTTTATAAATCGGGCGATGTTGAAACGAAAGTGCTAAAAGACATTTCTTTTTCTATTAAAGAGGGCGAATTTGTGGCAATTATTGGGCCTTCCGGTTCCGGTAAATCAACTTTAATGCATATTTTGGGTTGTTTAGACGCTCCGACCAGCGGCCAATATTTTTTTGAAGGAAAAGATGTTTCTAAGCTTTCCGATGATGAATTGGCCGACATTCGCAAAAAGAAAATTGGTTTTGTTTTTCAGTCTTTTAATCTTTTACCGAGAACAACGGTTTTGCGAAATGTAATGTTGCCTTTAGCTTATGCCAATGTTCCAAAGGATAAAAGAGAAGAAATTGCCAAAAAATCTTTATTAAGCGCCGGTTTGGATGAAAAGCATTTTTATCATCTTTCCAATCAACTTTCAGGAGGCGAGATGCAGAGAGTAGCTATTGCCAGAGCCCTAGTGAATAATCCAGCTATTATTTTTGCCGATGAGCCAACCGGAAATCTTGATAGTAAAACCGGTGAAATTGTTCTTGAAACTTTTCAGAACTTAAACAAACAAGGTAAAACGATTATTTTAATTACTCACGAAAAATATATTGCCGAAAATGCCAAAAGAAAAATTTCTATTAAAGACGGAGAAATTATTGAAGATATTATAAATAACAACTCTAAAATTATTCAACAAATTAAAGAATAATAATAAAATTATGCTTATTACTGATTTATTTGAAGAAACATATTTTGCTATTTCTGCTAATAAAACCAGGTCGGGCCTGACTATTTTGGGTATTGTTATTGGCATTGGTTCTGTTATTGCCATGATTTCAATTGGTCAGGGAGCAACAGGTTCAATTGAAGCGAATATTCAATCTATGGGATCAAATTTAATTACAGTGATGCCGGGATTTCAGAGAAGTTTTTCTCAGGTTTCAGGTAGCCGGGGTTCAGCTCAAACTTTAACCATTGAAGATGCTGAAGCCATACTTAACAAATTTCATTTGTTCAGGCAGTAGCTCCGCAAACTTCCCCAACGTTATCAAATTGTTGCCGAAGGAAAAAATACCAATACTCAAGTTATCGGAACGACTGCTTCTTATCCAACAATAAGAAATATTGAAATAGACCAGGGTTCTTTTATTTCCGAACAAAATAATGCTTCTTATTCAAAAGTAGCGGTTTTGGGTCCGACAACTCGTGATGATCTTTTTGGAGAAGGCACAAATCCGGTTGGCGAAACAATAAAGATTAATAGTATAAACTTTAAAATTATTGGGGTAACTAAATCTAAAGGCGGGACTGGTTTTGGCAGTCAAGACGATATGATTTTTATTCCTATAACAACTGCCCAGAAATTTTTAGTCCGGCTCTAATTATATTTCAACAATAAATGTCCAAGCTGAAAGTTCTCAAGTGATGAGCCAGGTAAAGACCGAAATCACCAATTTGCTTTTGCAACGGCATAATATCATCAGATGCTGATTTGGCTGATTTTAGCGTTATGAGCCAGGAAGATATTCTTGGAGCAGCTTCTTCAATAACCAATACAATGACTATTTTATTGGCATCAATTGCCGGAATTTCTCTGATTGTCGGAGGCATCGGCATTATGAATATGATGATGACCACGGTACCGAAAGAACCCGAGAAATCGGCCTTCGCAAAGCCATTGGAGCAAAAAGATTAGATATCAGTTTACAATTTTTAGCCGAAGCAGTAATGCTTACTTTTCTTGGCGGAGTTATCGGAATAATTTTGGGAGTGGAATAGCTTATGGAATAACATTTTTTACGAGTATGGCTACCAAAATTTCTTTATTTTCAATTATTTTAGCTTTTAGCGTATCTGCCGGCATTGGGATTGTCTTTGGTTATTGGCCTGCCCAAAAAGCAGCCAAACTTAATCCTATTGAAGCATTAAGGTATGAATAAAAAATCGTTTCGTCGAACGATTATTAATATTATAAAACAATGAAAAAAACAATTAATTTTCGTTGCATCAATATTTATTGTCGGCGGAGGAGCTTTTTACGGAGGAATGAAATACGGACAAAGTAAAACTCCTTTCCCTAAAAATTTTCAGTCAAAAGAATCAGCAATTTCTCAGGGAAGCCCAGCGTTAAACAGAAAGGAAGTGGAATGAACTTTCTTTATGGTGAAGTTATTGCTAAAGATGAACAAAGTTTACTGTTAAAATTCAGACGGTGGCTCAAAAATTGTTTTCTTTTCAGGTTCCACTGAAATATCAAAAACAACCGAGGGCTCAACAGATGATATTGAAATCGGCAAACAAATTATGGTTACTGGCGAACAAAATTCTGACGGAAGCTACACTGCCAAAACAATTCAGCTTTCTCTTCGTCTTCTGACTCCGAGAAATGGTGAATAGTAAGACGGGAACGCTTAAAATGAGACACGAAAAATACCCTTAAGTAGTGTCTCATTTGTCTCATTTTAGCTTAAAAATGCCCCGACCGAGAGGCATTATGAGACACGCCCGAAAGGCCCCAAATTTCCCCTTAAATCGCAGGTTCTAGACAGGGTTGGGGAGCTGATTTCCGCCGTCTCGCACAAGGGGACGGTTTTTTGGTAGAATAAAACAATATGATGTTCACAAACAACATACGTAAAAATCTCAATAAGAGAAAAAGCAATTCAATGGCCAAAAAAGCCATAATTTTTAAAACATTATGGCAAAATCTCATTTAGATGAATTAAAAAAATATAAGGAGTATGTGAAAAAAAGATTAGCAGAGTTAACCCCAATTTTACAAAAAGCTGCCATAGGTGACTTTTCAGAAAAAATTGAGATACCCGAGAAAGAAGACGAGTTTTCTGAATTATTTACAGGATTAAGCTTGATGTTGGATGATTTTACGTGAATTAGAAAAAATCCGAGCGGAAATTGAGGAAGAAAAAAGGAAAAGACTAAATGAGCTTGAACAATGGAGAAAAATAACAATGGGAAGAGAATTAAAAATGGTAGAGTTGAAGGAGAAAATAAAAGAATTAAACGAAGAAATTAAAATTTTAAAAAAAGATTGGGCGAACCCATATAATAATAGAACAAATAAACAAATATGATAGATAAAAAAAATCAAGATAAAATTTACCAGAACAAAACTAACGAAAATGTTGAAGAAAGCAAGATTTGGTTGGGAAAAGATGGAATCGTAAGGTTAAAATGGGTAAATTAATGAACGAGGAAATTCTTAAGGGATTTATTAATAATTACAAAGAAATTGCAAAAGAACTCTCTCCTACTAACCGAAAATTATAATTGATATTAGACTATCTTCTCCTTCCCCTTCATATCTATTCAGAAAAACCACCGCAGAAAACCTAATGGAAACCTATAAAGAGCCTGGGTTTGAAAAGTTAGCAATGTGGGGAGGTAGCACGGTTATAAAAGTAGTAGCATTATTTATTATTACTGCTACTAGATTAAAAAATATTAGATATTTTAGCACTGAAAAAGAAGCTCTTAGTTGGCTCAAAGATAATAGGTTCTAAACCCCCACACAAAAGCAGAGCTTTATACGGGGCTTCGCAGGATCCAACCAGGGGAGCCGACTTCGGCCGCCGCCTCGCCAAAGAGGCGGTTTTGTTTCTGGCTTGACTTCTTTGTTAGACGTGGTAGAAACAAAATATAGAATTACAAAAAGGAGGGCAGTAAAAAACTCTGCTCTTTTACATTTTAAGAAAGGAGATTTGACTCAATGGAAAGATTAACAGTTAGAACCGTTGCTGCTTTATTCTGTGTTCTTCGTTGGCTATTTTTATCCTCAAAGACAGGTGCCTTAATTCATAACTTTATCCTTTATATTATTGATGGCTTTTTTCTGCCGGTTCGCTTCGGTAGAAAAGTGCCAGACATACCAGAAATGAACAAGATGTTAAGAAACGGCAGATGGAAAAATCCTGCTACGATTGGCTTTATCAGAAAAACTTATTTGCTTAATTCTCACATCAGAGAAAGGATGCTAGAAAACCTTACCACCTGGCGAAGCGTCATCGGTTACAGGCGTCGCAAAAATTGGGAGAAAAGAGGATGCCTAGTTCCTTCGAACATTTATCTCAGCCCGACCTATCGCTGCAATCTGGAATGTAAGGGTTGTTATGCTTTAGGACATGAGGGCGAGCTATCCTTAAAAGAGATCGAAAGAATAACTGATGAGCAGGAGCTGTTGGGTATATTCATATTCTTATATTCGGGGGAGAACCATTTTTAAGAAAAGATCTTTGGCAGGTTTACCTGAACCACCACGAACCCTTTTGACATTTTCACCAATGGAACCCTAATCAGTGAGGAAGATGTAGAAAAGATTATTTTTGCTGGAAATATACGTCTGTTGATTAGCTTGGAAGGTCTTCAAGAAACGACTAATCGGCGTCGGGGTGAAGGAGTATATGAAAAGATAGTAACTTCTTTGGAGCTTTGCCAGCGGAAGAATATCTATTACGGCGTATCAGTAACCGTCAGTAAAGAAAATTTCCAAGAGGTTACAAGCGAGGCATTCGTCGAAGAGATGAATCGTTTCGGAGTCCACTTCATTAGTTATGTTTTATATATTCCCTGCGGTGAGGACAGCGATGCCTTTCTTGCGCCGTCTTTAGACCAGGTAATCGAGATAGATCGATGGGTGGAACACCTTCGAGCCAACTATCCCATTTTTTCAATGGCTGGTAAAAATGGTTCGAGTTTAGTAACTGCTTGTTCTGCAGCAGACGGCAGAATTCATATCACGGCTGATGGTGACGTTGAACCCTGTGTATTCTGTCACTTCGCAGTTGATAATATCAAAGACAAAAGCATTATTGAGGCGATGGAATCAGAGTTTTTCCAGCATATCCGGTTGCTCAATAATTCTGGCGCATCATGTTTTACTCCTTGCAAGGTAAATACTTCATTATTTCTCCAAAGAGATTTTCAAGACGCAGGCGCTCATTCGACGCTAAAAATTAAATAAAAAAGGAGGATTTGAAATGTCAAAATTATCTAAAGGAACAGCTGAGCTCGCTATCGAAGGATTACGAAAAAAGCGGGAAGAGGTCGAAGCAGACCTAACTGCATTGGAGAAAGAACTACTCCAGGTCCCTGCAGCTCGTGCAGTTCAAGAAAAGCTTGCAAAAAAGCAGACCTTAACAGCGCAGATCAAGGAGATAGACGCCGGGATTAAAGAAATCAAAAAGGGGCAAAAGAGTCCTGAGAGTAAGGGAGGGCCCTGCTCGGGATAAGGGCATATCAATTGACCAAAAGATGGTGGTTAACGAAAGTGGCCATCATCTTTTTATTTTGTCCAATAAAAGTTTTAACCCCGTCCAACAGAAACTGATAAATTTGGCATATAAAACCCATCGGATTGCCGAATTACAGTTCTAACGTCGTTCACGATGCGGAGCAACGATTTCTGCCTATTTCTTTGGGCAGTTTTTTGGTAGAATAAAACAATAAATAAATGAGAGATAAAAAATATTCTAAATTCAGAACAAAGGTTTTTAAAATTCTGCTAATTATTGGAATTGTTCCTTTATTAATTATTGCCTTTGTTCATTTAGCCACCGTAGCTAAGACAAGATTGGAGAATGTTTCTGAGCTGCAGTTACAGGTTATTAATGGAACAACTGAGAAACTGAAACGCTATTTCGACCAGAAAACCGATGTTTTTAATTTAGTTATTGAGTTAACGCCGGTTCCGGATAATATCTCTGAGACTAATCTCGCCAGTTTAAATTTTCTTATAGATGAGTTAAAAGCGGAGACCGACGATGTTAAAGAAATTAGTTTTGTTGATAAAAATGGTAATGAAATTGTAAAAAGGTCAGAAGCTCAGGCTGAGCCAATTCTAGAAAATGTTGCCGAAAGAGATGACTTTCAGGCAGCTATCTCAGGAAAAGATTATTTTAGCCCAATCAGCTTTACCCCAGAAGGACCAATAATGCAGATTGCTTCCCAGATTGAAAACCGAAATAGAGAAATTATCGGAGTGATTTCGGCCAAGATTAACCTGAAACAAATTGAGGATATTATTTCTAAAATTAAAATTGGCAATCAGGGCTTTATTTATTTAATTGATGCCGATGGAAATTTAATTACCTCTTCTAATAAAAATTTTGCTAAATCTGGCCAAAA
Source organism: Candidatus Nealsoniibacteriota bacterium (assembly GCA_963820485.1). GTDB lineage: Bacteria > Patescibacteriota > Minisyncoccia > Minisyncoccales > JBGOYX01 > JBGOYX01. The sequence continues at coordinate 90,711 of CAWFZW010000003.1, read as the reverse complement.
TTTAAGCCAAATTAATTTGATAAAAGATGTTTTAAACGGGAAGGTACACGAGGGCAAATCACTTGAAGATATATATAAAAATCTTTTGGGGCAGAGAGTAATTTTTTCGGCTAAACCTATTGAGACGATTAACTGGTTTTTGGTTTCCGAATGGCCTTGGGAAGACGCTTTTAGTGTTATTTGGGCACTAATAATAAGAACTTTTTTAATTATTTTCGTCACCCTAATTTTAATCATAGGATTCAGTTTATTATTTACCCAATGGGTGGTAAGGCCAGTGGAAACTTTGGGGCAGGGAGCAGATGAGATTAGCAAAGGCAATCTTGACTATCGAATTAGTATTAAAACCGGAGATGAATTAGAAAAATTAGGTGAAAGGTTTAATAAAATGATAAAGGTTTTAAAAGAAAACCAAGAGTTAAGAGATGAGTTTGTCTTTATTGCCGCTCATGAATTGAGAGCCCCGGTGACAGTGATTAGATGGTATCTTGAGATGATTTTAAACGGGAATTTTGGCAAGGTTGAGAAAAAAATGGAGGAGGCTTTAAAATTTACGGAAAATTCGAATAAAAGATTGATTAAACTTGTTCAGGATTTATTAGAAGTGGCTCGGAGTGAAGCAGGTAAAATGGGAATAAGAGTAGAACCGGTTTTAATAAAAGAAAATATCAAAGAGGTTCTGAAGGGGCTGGGGAATTCGGCGGCTAATAAGGGAATCAAATTAATTTACCAAGAATTAGAAAAAGATATAAAAGTTAAGGCCGATCCCTATAAATTGAAAGAAGTGATAACTAACTTGGTTGATAATGCGATAAAATACACAATAAAGGCGGGGGAAATTACTGTCAATCATGAAATAGAAGATAATTATTTGATAACCAATATTAAAGACCAAGGGATTGGAATTTCAGAAGAAAATATGAAAAAACTTTTTACAAAATTTTTTAGAGTAAGAATTAAAGAAACTCAAGACATTGAAGGAACGGGTTTAGGATTATTTATTTGTAAAGAAATTGTCGAGCGGATGGGAGGTAAAATTTGGGCGAAATCACAATTAGGAAAAGGCAGTACTTTTAGTTTTAGCTTGCCATTAGCTTAACCTAACAAGAGAAGTGAGTGAAAAAATAATTGTGAATCAAAATCTATTCCTTTGATTTCCTGCAGGCGTTTTCATTCTGTTTTTGTGCGGGGTTTTTTGGTAGAATTAGGATAATTATGCAAGCGATTATTTTTTCAATCCTTACATTTTTTTCTACTTATTTAGGAGGTTTATTTGCGATTAGATTTAAAAATAAACTCTATTTGATAATGGGGTTCACGGCCGGAGTAATTTTGGGTGTGGTTAGTTTTGATATTTTTCCAGAAATCATTTCTCAAGTTAATGAAAATAATTTTCGACCGATTGAGCCTATGGTGGCTTTAGTCTGCGGTTTTTTATTGTTTCATGTTTTGGAAAAAACAATTTTAATACATCATATGCATGAAAAAGAATATGCCGAACATAAACATCCAAATGTCGGCATTCTTTCTGCCTTGGCTTTAATTGGTCACAGCTTTATGGATGGTGTCGGTATAGGACTTGGTTTCAAAGTGAGCGGTGCCGTTGGCATGTTGATTGCAATAGCCGTAATCTCTCACGATTTTACCGACGGTATGAATACCATAACCTTGATGCTTCACCATAAAAACAGCGACAGAAAGTCAAAGAGATTTCTTTTATTAGATGCATTAGCTCCCATACTCGGAGCATTATCAACACTTTTCTTTAAGGTTTCTTCCCATTTTTTAATTTTATATTTGGGATTTTTGCGGGCTCTCTTTTATACATCGGCGTGAGCGATATACTTCCCGAAGCTCACAGCAAAAATAGTTCCTTTAAACTGATAGGATTGACTATTTTGGGTGCTTTTGTTTATATTTTTAATTACTCGTTTTGTCTTATTTAATAAATAAAAATAGCTATTGACACGTTTCCTTGGTTTTTGCTATACTAAAACCGACTATATTAGTCGGTTTTTATAATATGCGTTTCTCCACTAAATCTCAATATGGTTTACGGGCAATGGTTTATTTGGCAAAATGCAAAAATAAAATTTGCCCATTAAAAACAATTTCTCAAGCCGAAGGGATTTCTTTTGATTATTTGGAAAAGATAATTTCAAAACTTGAAAAAGCAAGTTTAATAAAAGCTAAAAAAGGCGTTCAGGGAGGTTATTCGCTTGCCAAAACACCAAAAAGGATAAAATTAGGAGAAATAATAAGGGTTTTAGAGGGAGAAATGGCTTTGGTTAAATGTATTGCTAAAGGGAAAAGATTTGTTTGTCCGAGAAATAAAAAATGTTTAACTAAAAATTTCTGGAAAAAGATTCAAGATTCTTTAAATAAAACCTTAAATTCTTTAACTTTGGCAGATTTAATTAATAAAAAATAAGAACCTCGCCTTCGGCGAGAACCTTGAAGGCTCGCCTTATTCTAAAAATATGTCAAAAATTTTATTAAAAGTTGAAAAATTAAAAGTTAAAGTCGATGGAAAAGAGATATTAAAAGACGTAAATCTCCAAATTAAAAGGGGAGAGGTGCAGGCACTATTAGGGCCGAATGCTTCCGGAAAAAGCACTTTAGCTCAAGTAATTTTAGGGAACCCAAAATATAAAATAGTTAAGGGGAAGATTTTTTTTGGAGGAAAAGAAATTACTAAATTATCTCCGGAAAAAAGAGTAAAATTAGGAATCGGTTTAACCTGGCAATCGCCGCCCGCCATAAAAGGGGTAAGACTTTCCCAGCTTTTAAAAGAGATTTTTCTGATTAAAAAAGAAATTAAAGAAATTAAATATCTCAAAGATAGAGAAATAAATTTAAATTTTTCAGGAGGCGAGAAAAAAATATCTGAATTGTTGCAGGTTTTGAGTTTAAATCCGAAATTAGTAATTTTTGATGAGATTGATTCAGGTTTAGATATTAAAAAATTGCAACAAGTGGCAAACATAATAAAGAAGGAATTAGTTGAAAAAAATATCGCCATTTTATTAATCACTCATAACGGACAGATTTTAGATTATTTGAAACCGGATTGGACCTTTGTGATGCTTGATGGCAAGATTATTTGTAAAGAAAAAGATTATAAAAAAGTCTTAAAAACTATCAAAAAATATGGTTATGAAAAATGTAAAAAATGTAAATTTTTGGCAAATAGACCATAAAGTAAGAAATATTTTAGGCGTAGAGGGAGTTATTGTCTTGCCAAGTCCGAAAGCTTGGCAGAAATTTGATTGGGTTAAATCTTTATTTAAAGAAAAACCAAAAGAAGGATATTTCGTTTGGGTTAAAAAACAAGTCCCTTTTCCTTTGTCTACCTGTATTACCATCGCTTCGCCTAAAATTTCGCAGAATTTAACAAATTTGTTAGTTATAGAAAAAGGGTTAAATATCAAAGCCAATGTTGTCTGCAATGCCGCTAAAAATAATTTATACGGAAGCCATAAAGCAAAAGGAAAGTTAATTTTGAAAGAAGGAGCTTCTTTGGATTATTATCATTTTCACCAGTGGGGGAAGAAAGATTTTGTCAGTCCCGATTATGAGTTTATTTTGGGAAAAGATTCAAAGTTAGTTTATAATTATAAAAATTTACTTCCGCCGGAAAATCTTGAACTAAAAACAGTAATTTATAGCAAAGAAAATTCTTCTTCCAATATAAATTTTTTAATCAACGGCATAAATTCCCAAATAAAAATAGAAGATATTTTATTTTTAGAAGGGAAAAATTCTCAGGGGATTGTAAGGTTGAGATTGGTCGGCAGAAAAAAAAGCGACATCGAAGCTTACAGCGAAATTTTAGCTAAAAATGTCGTAAAAGGACATCTAGATTGTCAAGGATTATTGGTTGATAAGTATTCCAAAATTTCTCTCGCTCCGAAATTAATTTGTCAAAATAAAGGAGCCCAACTTACCCACGAAGCTTCAATTGGCCGCATTGCAGAAGAACAATTAACTTATTTAAGAATGAGGGGATTAAGCGAAAAAGAAGCCACTGATTTAATTATCAGCGGATTTTTGAAAATATGACAACTATATTGATATTTTTATACTTTTCGAAATATGAAAATAAAAAGAAAAATTATAGTAGCAATTTCCGGAGGAATAGATTCTGCGGTAGCTGCTGCTATTTTAAAAAGAGCTAATTTTGATGTTAGAGGAGTTTTTATGAAATTGACTGATTTATCCAGATTTAAAGAAAATGAAAAAAGGGCAAAAAAAATTGCTAAAATCTTAGGAATTCCTTTTTTGAGTTTGGATTTAAAGAAAAGAATTTAAAAAAAGAGTAATAGCTTATTTTTTGGAAGAATATAAAGAAGGCGTAACTCCTAATCCTTGCGTTGTTTGCAATAAAGAAATAAAATTCGGGTTTTTACTGGAAAAATCGCTGGCTTTGGACGCTGATTTTTTAGCCACAGGCCACTATGTAAGAAAAATCCAAAATCAAAAATCCCCCGAAGGAAATCCTTCGGCTTCCTACGGGGCAGGCAAAATCCAAAAGTTATTAAAAGGGAAAGATAAGGAAAAAGACCAGTCATATTTTCTTTGGAAACTTGAATCAGGAGCAATTAAAAAGAGTTTTATTTCCGATTGGTATTTATTCTAAAAAAAAGGTCAGAGAATTGGCTAAAAAATTTAAATTGCCGGTTTTAAAAACGCCCGAATCCCAAGAAATTTGTTTTATACCAAAAAATATAAATAATTTTTTAAAAAGATACCTTAAGCCAAAATCCGGTCAAATTATTAATAATTCCGGAAAAATATTAGGCCAGCACCAAGGATTATTTTTTTACACTATCGGCCAACGAAAGGGAATAAAGCTTCCTGGCGGGCCTTATTATGTTTTAGATAAAAACCTAAAGAAAAATACTTTACTTGTTACAAAAAAAGAAAAAGATCTATATAAAAAAGAAATAATTATTAAAGATGTCAATTGGATTTCAAATAAGGACCAAAAACCACCCTTAAGGGTAAATGCAAAAATCCGCTACCGAAGTGAATTAACGCCAGCTGTAATTTACAAAATAAATAATAAATATAAGATAGTTTTTGATAGACCTCAAAGAGCTGTTACTCCCGGTCAATCAGTAGTTTTTTATCACGGAGAAGAACTTTTAGGAGGGGGAATAATCTGCTAAGATAAAAAGAGTAAATTATAAGTTTACTCTTTTTGAAACTTCGTTATTCTAAAAAAATATGGCAAAAAAGTGGTTTTTAATAATTTTAATTTTAAGCTTTCTGTTAGGCGGTTTTAATTTTGTCTTTGCTCAAGCTGACCCCATTAAAAATGATATTTCTAACGGGGCTAAAAAAATCCAGATTGATTTTTTTTATAGCGCCATTTGTCCTCATTGTAAAATAGAAAAGGAATTTTTAAAAACATTGAAAAAAAAATATCCTGAAATTGAAATAAAAGAATATGAAGTCTTTTATAATCACAGGAAAATCAGAAAATTTTGAATGAATTTTATGACAAATACAAGGTACCAGAAAATGAAAAAGGATATGTGCCAGTTACCTTTACCCCGACTAAATATTTTGTCGGTTTTAACGAACAAATCAGGAATAGAAATAGAAGACTGCCTTAAGGAATGTTTGGGTAATGGCAGAGTAGTTTCTCAGAAAATTAAAATTCCTATTTTAGGCGAAATTGATACCTCAAAAACCTCTCTTTTGACGCTAACTGCAATTTTTGGGACATTGGATGGTTTTAATCCCTGCGCGATGTGGATTTTGGTTGTTTTGATTTCAATGCTTCTATCGGTAAAATCTCGGAAGAAAATAGCTTTAGTGGGGGGTATTTTTATCTTTGCCGAAGGACTTTTGTATTTTCTTTTTATGGCCGCTTGGTTGAATGTCTTTTTTGCCTTGAGCTTCGTTTCTTTAATTAGAATTTTAATTGGAATTTTCGGTATTATTTTTGGAATTTGGCGCATTAGAGACTTTATTGTCTGGAAGCCGGGGGTTTGTAAGGTTACTGAGGAAACTAAATCTCAAGAAAAAATATTAGATAGAATAAATAAATTATTAAAGCCCGCCGCTATTCCAGCTACGATTATTGGAGTAATTACCATAGCTTTCAGCGTTAATTTAGTTGAATTTTTATGTTCGGCCGGCTTTCCAGTAATGTACACCAAAATTTTATCCAGTCAAGGAATAGGCGCAATCCAATATTATCTTTATCTTCTTCTCTATGTTATTTTCTATATGTTGGATGATTTAATTGTTTTCGGTTTTGCCTTTTTCACTTTAAATCGCTTCGGATTTTCTGATAAATATAACAAATATTCAACCTTAATTGCGGGTATCTTAATATTAATTTTGGGAATTTTATTAATCTTTAAACCCGAGATTTTAATGTTCGGTTAATTTTATGGCGATTAATTTGAACGATCAAAATTTTTCTCAAGAGATTGAAAGCGCCGAAAAACCGATTCTGGTTGATTTTTGGGCAAGTTGGTGTTTACCTTGTCAGCTTCTTACGCCAGTTTTGGAAAAAATAGCCGAAGAATTTAAAGAAAAAATTAATTTTGCCAAGATAAATATTGAAGAAACGCCAATAATTTCTCAAAAATATGGTATTGATAAGATTCCAACAGTAATTCTTTTTAAACAAGGAAAACCAAAAAGCGGATTTAGCGGAGTTCAACCGGAAGAAAGCATTAAAAAATGGTTAGAGGAAAATCTTTGATTTTGATATGGAAGATATCAGAAAAACAATCAAAAATTACGAAAAATGGGCAAAAGAAAACAGTTTCAACGTTAATCCCGACAAGAAAACGGTTGAATTTTTAGTAAAGAGTTTATTGGAAAGAGAGAAAAAATTTGGAAAAAGATATTGTCCTTGCAGGAGAATTACTGGGAATAAAAAAGAAGATAAAAAGATAATTTGTCCTTGTATTTATATGAAAAAAGAGATTGAAGAAGGCGGCCGTTGTCTTTGCGGTCTTTTTATAGGGGCTTGACTACCCCTTTTGCTTAAATTAAGCTAAAATATAGTTGTGGAAAAGAAACTGACCACACAACTACTTATATGTTGCGAAAAGGTCGAGAATAAAAAACTGATTTAAATTATAATATATTATGACTCAAGGTTATTGCGTAAAATGTAAAGCAAAAAAAGAAATGAAAGATGAGAAAGAAGTTTCAATGAAAGGAAAGGGAGGAACAAAAAGGAGAGCGATGACTGGAATTTGTCCTACTTGCGGGACAAAAATGTTCAGGATTTTAGGTAAGGCCTAATTTGAATTTTAGGTTTTAATATAAAACTTTTTTGAATTCAGCCCAAAAACCGCTCGGTGGCGGTTTTTGGGCTATTTGGTATATTGAGTAAAATCGGAGTAAACGCCGTTTTAAACAGATGCAGCTTAAAACAAAAAATTTTGTTTTCGGAATTTTTATTATTTTATTTTGCTTGAACATTTTAGCTTGGTTGGGAGTTTATGAACTAAACAGGCCTAAATTGCTTGAAGTTAATTTTTTTGATGTTGGCCAAGGTGACTCTATTTTTATAGTAAGCCCTCAATTACGCCAGATTTTAATTGACGGCGGTCCCTCTTCAAAAGTATTAGAGAAATTGGGCGAAAATATGCCGTTTTGGGACAGAACGATTGATTTGATAATTTTAACCCATCCCGACCCCGACCATTTGAATGGATTAGTTGAAGTTTTAAAGAATTATGAAATAGGATTAGTCGCTTTTAATGGTGCCAGAGGAACCGATCCGGCTTTTACCGAATTTGAAAATGAGATTTCCCAAAAACATATTCCAACTACTATTTTATTTAAAGGTAAAAAGATTTTAGTGGGGGATAAAATTTATCTTGAAATTTTGGCGCCCCTTGAAAGCTTTGAAGGAAAAGAGGTAAAAGATTTTAATTCATCCTCAATTGTTGCGAGATTGGTTTACGGCCAGAATGAAATTTTATTTACTGGCGATACTACAAAATCAATTGAAAAAGAATTAGTGGAAAAAAATATAAATCTCGCCTCTGACGTTTTAAAGGTTGCCCACCATGGTTCAAGAACTTCAACCAGCGAGATTTTTTTAGAGAAAGTTATACCACAAATTGCTGTAATTTCCGTTGGCAAGGATAATCCTTATGGCCATCCCCACCAAGAGGTTTTGGATATTTTAAATAAGTATGCTAAAATTTTAAGAACTGACTTAGAGGGAGATATAAAAATTTTATGCGATTCCCAATCTTTAAAACCAAAATTAAAGGATTAACACGCAATTTTAATTTAACCGACCCAAAAGAGCGGAAAAAGTATTTTGAGTTGAAGGCTGGAAAAGAAATTGAAAAACTAAGAGAGTATTTAAAGAAAAATACCTTCATTGCTTATCTTTTAGGCAAAAAGAATTCCGGTAAAGGAACTTATTCTAAAATGTTTGCTGAAATTATTAATCCCCAAAAAATAGATCACTTTTCCATTGGAGACATGATTAGAGAAATAGACAAAGAGCTTAAAAATAAAGAAAGAGAAAAAAGAATTAATAACTTTTTTAGAAAAAAACTATCGGGGTTTTCTGCCTTTGAAAGAAATAATCTCGGCTTTAGAAAAAAGAAATACCAAAGTCCTTTTGCCAACCGAATTGATATTGGCTTTAGTAAAAAGGGAAATATTAAAAAGAAAAAAGAAAGCTCTTTTTATTGACGGTTTTCCCCGAGATTTGGACCAAATAAATTTTTCTTTATTTTTCAGAGATTTAATTGGTTATCGAGATGACACAGATCTTTTTGTTTTAATTGATGTACCAGATAGTGTAATTGATGAAAGAATTAAATGGAGAAGAGTGTGTCCTAATTGTAAAACTTCAAGAAATTTGAAATTACTTCCTACTTCAAAAATTGGCTACGATAAAAATAAAAAAGAATTTTATTTGATTTGTGACAACCCCAATTGCAAAGGCGTAAAAATGCTTCCCAAAGAAGGAGATAGGTTTGGGATTAAGCCGATAAAAGAAAGGTTGAAATTAGACGAAAAATTGATAGAAAAATCATTTTCGCTTTATGGAATTCCGAAAATTATTTTAAGAAACTCTCTGCCGGTAAAAGAAGTTAAAAAATATGTTGATGATTATGAAATTACCCCAGAGTATTGCTTTCAATGGGATGAAAAAAGAAAAAAAGTAGAAATAAAAGAGAACCCTTGGATAATTTTAGACAATGACGGAGTCCAATCTTTCAGTTTATTGGCTCCGCCGGTAGTAGTCGTCCTCATTAAACAAATGGTTGATATTTTAGAGCTTTAAAACATTGACAAGGTAGTTTCCAGGAGCTAAAATAAAATTGGTCCTGTTCCTTCTAGCTAGATTCTGGGACAAACGCTTTTTCAGGGAGTCTGAAATGATCCCGATCCTCGGATCGGGACTTAGACACCCACTTAGATTCTTTTCCAGATAATTCTCTAGAAGTCAGCGGGACCACCAAAAAATCCGCCTCTTCGGCGGATTTTTTGGTTTACTCGGATATTTACTTTAAATTAATTCTATTCTTTCTAAAAATTTTTGGGAACTATTTACTAAATTTAAATTTTTTAATTCTTCTTTCGAAAAAAATTTTGCCTCAAGAATTTTGTTTTCTAAAATTAAATTTTCATTTTTTGGAAGAGCGCGATAAAAAAATATTATTGTATGGTAGTTGTATTTTGGAACAATTGCTTCTTGAAAACCGGCGAAATTTTTTATTTCTATATCTAAATTTGTCTCTTCTTTTATCTCTCTCTTTATAGCATCGGTTAGATTTTCTCCAAATTCAACTCCGCCGCCGGGTATTATCCAGTACTCCTTGCCACTTTCCAGGATTTCTTTCACCAGTAGGAATCTATTATTTTTTTCAATTAAAGCCGCGACAATAATTTTCGGTTTTTGTTCAGACATAAACAATAGTCGGGGCACTGGGAATCGGACCCAGAATCGCACCCACCCCAAGGGTGTATGTTACCATTACACTATGCCCCGAAGAAAACTATTTTCTTTTTGCTAATGCTTTAATACATTTGGCGCAAGATAGTACTTTTTTACCAGAAGGTAAACGGACCCACTGTAAATTGGGTTTTTGCTTTCTTTTGATGGTTGGATTATATTTTCCGCGAAGTTTTAATCTTCGCCAAACTAGAGTATATTTCTTTTTACAAATAGCGCATTGTTTTGCCATATATATCTTAATTTATCAAAACTTTAATATCTTTTCAAGTTGTGATATATTTAAAGAATGGAAGTTATTATTTTCTCTTTTGTTATTATTTTCTCTATTGTTATACACGAAGTGTCTCATGGAGCGTGGCTTATTCTTTAGGTGATCCGACGGCAAAATATGCAGGTCGTCTTACTTTAAATCCATTAAAACACTTGGATCCCTTTGGTTCGGTTTTGTGCCAGTTGTTTTTATCTTTATTTACACAGGCAAGGGCCGATTTTGGCTGGGCAAAACCAGTACCGATTAATCCCCTTTAATTTCCGGACAAAAATAGGGATATTTTAAAGTAGCCATTGCGGGACCCGGAATAAATTTTTTAATGTTAGCTTTAATTTTTGGGTTAGTCATTCGTTTTACTTTTGGTTTTTCACCCGACCAGTTTAATCACCGCTCTTTCTTACATTGTTCGTTTATTAATATTGCCTTTGGAATATTTAACTTAATACCCATTCCGCCCTTAGACGGTTCTCATATTCTTTTTACTTTTTTAGGAAAAAAATTTTCAAATGTTAGAATTTTCTTACAACAATACGGTTTTATTATCTTGATTTTCTTTATTTTTCTCGTACCGGGATTTTTTTACTTTTTATTTTTTATCGTTAACTCAATTCTTTTACACTTTAATCACAGGTCAGCCATTTTCTATTTGACAATATAAAAATATATTTGACAATATAAAAAATATTTGATAGATTTAAATTTGAGCACTTTGTGCTCAATTAATTTTTGATAATTATTTATGCCGACAATTCATCAATTAATTAAAAAAGGAAGAAAGAAAATTAAAAAGCTCCACAAAACTCCGGCTTTGACTTTTGGTTTTAATCCTTTGAAAAATCGACCGATTGAATTTCCCTCACCTTTTAAAAGGGGAGTTTGTCTTAAAGTTTTTACTATTACTCCCAAGAAACCGAATTCGGCTTTAAGAAAAGTAGCACGGGTAAGATTGACCAATGGAATGGAGGTAACGGCCTATATTCCCGGCGAAGGTCATAATTTACAAGAACATTCAATAGTCGTAATCAGGGGAGGAAGAGTAAAAGATTTGCCGGGAGTGAGATACCACGTAGTCAGAGGGGTTTTGGATACGGGCGGAGTGGAAGGAAGAAAACAGGAAAGGTCAAAGTATGGAACAAAAAAAGAAAAATAATCCAAAAATAAATAATTTATGGCAAGAAAAAAGAAAGTAAAAAGAGAAATATCGCCCGACGCTATTTATAATAATGTGACCGTTGCTAAATTTATTAATCACGTGATGAAAGAAGGTAAAAAAGAAACGGCAAAGAAAATTGTTTACGGTGCTTTTGAGATTTTAAAAGAAAAAATTAAAAAAGAACCCTTGGAAATTTTTGAGAAATCCCTAACAAACGTAAAGCCACTCTTGGAAGTTCGTCCAAAAAGAATCGGGGGCGCTACTTACCAAGTTCCAAGACCCGTTTCTCCGGAAAGAGGGTTAACTTTAGCTATGAGGTGGATTCTGGATGCCGCCAGGTCTAAAAAGGGAAAGGCAATGAGAGAAAAATTAGCCGAAGAATTAATTGAAGCCGCTGAAAATCGGGGAGTGGCAGTCAAAAAGAAAGAAGACACTCATAGAATGGCGGAAGCCAACAGGGCCTTTGCACATTTTGCCTGGTAATACCAATATGCCGAGACAGTATCCAATAGAAAGATACAGAAATATAGGAATTATTGCCCATATTGACGCCGGAAAAACCACTTTTACCGAGCGAGTTTTATTTTACACCGGAGTTTCTCATAAAATTGGCGAGGTTCACGACGGAGAAGCAATTATGGATTGGATGGAACAAGAAAGAGAAAGAGGAATCACAATTACGGCTGCCGCTACCACCTGTTTCTGGACGCCGAGAGATTTAGATAGAAAAAAGGAAAACGAATACAGAATAAACATTATTGATACCCCGGGCCATATTGATTTTACAGCCGAAGTTCAAAGGTCTTTAAGAGTTTTGGACGGGGCAGTAGTTGTTTTTGATGGGGTAGCCGGGGTTGAGCCCCAATCAGAAACGGTCTGGCATCAGGCCGATAAATTTAACGTTCCCAGGATTTGCTTTATAAACAAAATGGATAGAATTGGAGCTTCTTTTGAAAAAAGTTTAGAATCAATTTGGCAAAAATTATCTCCCAATGCTATCGCTCTTGAAATTCCCATCGGAGCTGAAGATAAACATGAAGGAGTTATTGATTTGTTAAGAATGAAAGCTCTCAAATTTGAAGGCGATTTCGGCCAAATAATCAAAGAAGAGGAAATTCCCCAGAATCTTTTAGAAGAAGCTAAAAAGTGGCGAGAAAAATTAATTGAAAAAATTGCCACTGAAGATGAACATCTTTTGGAAAAATATTTGGCCCATCAAGAAATTTCAATTGATGAGTTAAGAAAAGTTTTAAGAAGAGCAGTTTTAAATTATAAATTAATACCCGTGTTTTGCGGAGCTGCCCTTCAAAACATTGGCATTCAATCAGTTTTGGACGGAGCTTGCTACTACCTTCCCAATCCTTTGGATCTTCCGCCGGTCAAAGGAACCAATCCTCAAACGGGTGAAACCATTGAAAGGAAACCGGAAGACACTGAACCTTTCGCTGCTTTAGCTTTTAAAATTGCAACCGATCCTTACGTAGGGACTTTAACTTTTTTCAGGGTTTATTCTGGTTCTTTAATAAGAGGCAGTTATTTACTAAATTCAACAACCGGCGAAAAAGAAAGGATCGGTCGAATTCTAAGAATGCATGCTGCAGAACGTGAAGAAGTAACCGAGATTTTTGCTGGAGATATTGCAGCTACTGTCGGCTTGAAAAATACTTCCACCGGCCATACTTTATGCGAAGAAAATCACCCCATTGTTTTGGAAAAAATTACTTTTCCCGAACCCGTTATTTCTATTAGAATTGAACCAAAAACAAAAGCTGATCAAGAAAAGATGGGTTTATCTTTGAAAAGATTATCCGAAGAAGACCCGACATTTAGAGTCAAAGGGGACATAGAGACTGGAGAAACAATAATTTCTGGGATGGGTGAACTTCATCTTGAAATTATTGTGGACAGAATGAAAAGGGAATTTAAGGTAGATGCTTCGGTTGGCAGACCCCAGGTGGCTTATAAAGAAACAATAAAAAATGAAGCCGAAGCTGAAGGAAAATATATCAGGCAGTCCGGCGGTCGAGGCCAATATGGCCATGTCTGGTTAAAGGTCAAACCTAAAGAGAGAGGCCAAGGTTTTGAATTTATCAATGAAATTAAAGGAGGAATTATTCCTCAAGAATTTATTCCAGCTGTTGAAAAGGGAGTGAAGGAAGCAGTAGAAAAAGGAGTTGTGGCAGGTTATCCAATGGTTGACATGGAGGTTACCCTTTATGATGGTTCTTTTCACGAGGTAGATTCTTCAGAAATGGCTTTCAAAATCGCTGGTTCCATGGCCGTACAGGCTGCGTCAAAGAAAGCAAAGCCGATTTTATTGGAACCGATTATGAGATTAGAGGTGATTGTACCTTCGGATTTTTTTGGTGAAACAATTGGAGATTTATCAGCCAGACGCGGAAAAATTGAAGAAACGAAAGATAGAATCAATATGAAGGTGATTGATGCTAAGGTGCCTTTGGCTGAAATGTTCGGTTACGCCACTTCTTTGAGGTCCTTGACTGAAGGCAGAGGAACTTTTACAATGGAATTTGACCACTATGAAGAAGTACCCCAAAATATTGCCCAAGAAATTGTGGAGGGGAAAAGAAGATAAGAACCTACCTTTGGTAGAACCTTGATTTCTTTCAGAAATTAATCCACAGCCTTTGGTATTGACTTTTTTTTGGAAATAAATAAAATAATATTAGGCTTCGTCTAATATATCAGGCAAAGCCTGTTATAATATAACTAATCATAATATAAACATTTAAACATATTAACATTTAAACAACTATGTTTAGATGCTAGAATGCTTAAATGTTAAAATGAAATTATGGCAGAAAAAGAAAAATTTGTGAGAGCAAAACCTCACGTTAATATTGGAACCATTGGCCATGTTGATCATGGGAAAACCACTTTGGTTTCAGCAATTTTACACGTTTTAAAACTCAAAGGTTTTAAAGCAACCGAGAAGTCGGTAGATGAGATTGATTCGGCGCCCGAAGAAAAAGCCAGAGGTTTGACGATTTCAATTTCTCACTTGGAATATGAGACAGAAAAAAGACACTACGCTCACATTGATTGTCCCGGTCACGCCGACTACATTAAAAATATGATTACGGGAGCAGCTCAAATGGATGGCGCAATTTTAGTTGTTTCTGCTCCTGATGGTCCAATGCCTCAAACCAGAGAACATATTCTTTTGGCAAGACAGGTGGGTTTGCCGGCCATAGTTGTATTTTTAAATAAATGCGATATGGTTGATGACCCAGAAATTATAAATTTAGTTGAGGGAGAAATCAGAGAATTATTGAAAAAATATAATTTTCCGGGAGATGAAATTCCGATAATTCGTGGTTCAGCTTTGAAAGCTTTAGGGGCGAAATCAGCTGATGATGAAGCAGCAAAACCAATTTTAGATTTAATGAAAGCGGTGGATGATTATATTCCAGAGCCAGTTAGAGATGTTGATAAACCATTTTTGATGGCGATTGAGGATGTCTTTTCAATCGCAGGTAGGGGGACGGTAGCTACCGGAAGAATTGAAAGAGGAAAAGTTTTAGCCAATGAAGAAGTTGAATTAGTTGGGATAAAACCAACGACAAAAACTACAGCCGTTTCAGTGGAAATGTTTCAGAAAACTCTTGATGAAGGAAGAGCGGGCGATAATGTGGGAATACTTTTAAGAGGATTAAAAAAAGAAGACGTTGAAAGAGGTCAAGTTTTAGCAAAACCAGGCTCAATTACTCCTCACACTGAATTCGAAGGCGAAGTTTATATTTTAACCAAAGAAGAAGGTGGCAGACACACGCCTTTTTTTACTGGTTATAAGCCCCAATTTTATTTCAGAACCACTGATGTGACAGGGGATGTAGTTTTACCCGAAGGAACAGAAATGGTTATGCCTGGAGATACCGTTAATTTGAAAATTAAATTAATTGTGCCGATTGCTATGGAAGAAAAACAGAGGTTCGCAATCAGAGAAGGCGGAAAGACAGTAGGAGCAGGAGTTGTAACAAAAGTAGTTAAATAAATCGATACCGATATACTGGTGAATACGAATTATATTAATTTTTTAATATTCGTATCATTAGATCGATTTGAGTTCTTTTAAGATGCCAAAGAAAAAAATAGTTGAAACAGTAGTTGAAACTGAATTGAAGCCGAAGCTCAGAATTAAGCTTCGGGCTTATGATTATAAAGTGATTGATAATTCGGCTCGCCAAATTATTGAGACAGTTTTACGTTATGGAGCGGAAATTTTGGGCCCTGTTCCCTTGCCAACCGAAATCCATAAATATACGGTAAACAGATCCAGTTTCGTTCATAAAGACGCCAGAGAGCAATTTGAGATAAGGGTTCATAAAAGACTGATTGATATTTTAAACCCGAACCAAAAGATTATTGATGCTTTAACCAACTTGACTTTACCCGCTGGCGTGGATATTGAAATAAAGATGTAAAAATCATTATGATAAATTATTTGATTATTAACAAAACTTAAAAATTTTTATATAATAATTTGAATTGCCTGAAAAACTGGGCAATTAAGCCCAGTTTTTATTACCCCTCCAAAATTACAAAGTAATTTTGGAGACCACTTTTTATGAAATTTATTCTCGGAGAAAAAATTGGAATGTCGCAGATTTTTGATGAAAAAGGAAACCAAATCCCGGTAACGGTAATTGAAGCTGGCCCTTGTTTTATTACTCAAATAAAATCGGAAGATAAAGATAAATACGCAGCTGTCCAAATTGGATTTAAAAAAATTGAGAAAAAAAAGAAAATTAAAAAACCGATGAAAGGAAAAGAATTTAGATATTTAAAAGAATTTCAAGGTCCGCCAACTGGCGGAAGAGAATACAAGATCGGTGATGAAATTGATGTTTCAACTTTTCAAGAAGGGGATATTGTTAAAATTTCAGGTATTTCCAAAGGAAAAGGTTTTGCTGGAGTAGTAAAGAGATGGGGATTTTCAGGAAGAAATGCCACTCATGGTGTAAAGCACGAACAAAGAACCCCGGGTTCAGTAGGCAGTTCTTTCCCTGAAAGAGTAGTAAAGGGTAGAAAATTGCCTGGCAGAGCAGGTTTTGAAAGAATAACGGTTAAGAATTTAAAAATAGTAAAAATTGACCTTGAGAATAATTTATTAGCTGTGAAAGGGGCGGTACCCGGGAGAAAAGGAACATTATTAGAAATTAAAAGTATTAATTAAAAAATATGAAATATGAAGTTCTTGATCAAAATGGAAAAAAGATTGGAGAATCTTTACTGCCTAAGGAAATTTTTGATGTGAAATTAAATCCTGATTTGGTTCATCAGGTTGTTGTCTCGCAAATGGCGAACAGAAGAAAAGTGATAGCTCATACAAAAGATAGGGCAGAAGTCAGGGGCGGTGGCAAAAAACCCTGGCGACAAAAAGGAACGGGCAGAGCCAGACACGGTTCAATTCGTTCTCCTTTGTGGAAGGGCGGAGGAGTGACTTTCGGGCCTACAAAAGAAAGAGTTTTTAAAAAAGAAATTCCAAAAAAAATGCGAAGATTGGCTCTTTTTATGATATTATCCGCCAAAGCTAAAAATAATTTATTGACATTATTGGATAAATTTAAATTAGAAGCAGCTAAAACAAAAGAAATTTCAAGCATTTTAAAAAAGCTTCCCTCAAAAGGTGAAAAAAGTTTGATCGCTTTGCCGGAAAATGATAAAAAAATAATTTTGGCAGCAAGAAATCTTCTTAATATTAAAACAATTCAAGCCAAGGACCTAATGCTTTAGATTTACTTTCTTTCAAATATTTAATTATGTCAAAAGAAGCATTAAAAGTAATAAAAGAAACTTTTTTAAAGTAATATGGCAATTTTAGAAGTTTTTAAAAAAAGAAAAAAGAAACCCTCCTCCGCTAAAGCTACGGAGGGCAAAGGAGAAAAAGAAGTTAAAATTGAAAAACCTGCTGTGGCTTCTATTCCGAAACTAAAAGAAAAAAAAGCGGGTTTGTCTTGGAAGATATTGAAAACTCCTCACGTTACGGAAAAAGCGTCAGATTTAGCCGAAAAAAACCAATATCTTTTTAAAGTTTTTCCTCAAACCAATAAAGTTCAAATAAAAAAAGCAATTGAAGATTTATTCGGAGTAGAGGTGGCTTCGGTGAAAATTATTAATGTTTTGTCAAAGAAAAGAAGATTAGGGAAAATTTCCGGCTATAAAGCGGGATATAAAAAAGCAATTGTGAAAATAAAAGAAGGACAAAAAATAGAAATAATGCCAAGATAAATTATGTCAGCTAAAATATTAACAAAAAAAGAACCAGAAAAAAGATTACTTTTGTCGCTAAAAAAAAGAGCTGGCAGAGCTTCCAGCGGCAGAATTACCGTTCGCCATAAAGGGGGAGGAGTAAAAAGACTTTATAGGATTGTTGATTTCGGCCAAGAAAAATTGGGAATCCCGGGGAAAGTTATTGCTTTAGAATACGATCCCAACCGAACGGCATTTTTAGCTCTGATTGAATACCAAGACAAAGAAAAAAGATATATTTTAGCTCCAAAAGATTTAAAAAT
Source organism: Candidatus Nealsoniibacteriota bacterium (assembly GCA_963820485.1). GTDB lineage: Bacteria > Patescibacteriota > Minisyncoccia > Minisyncoccales > JBGOYX01 > JBGOYX01. Next base: position 72,787 of record CAWFZW010000003.1, on the reverse strand, counting down.
AGGAGATGAAATAATCTGTGATGAAAAAACAGAATTTCAGCCCGGCAATAGAATGAAATTAAAAAATATCCCAATAGGAATCCAGGTTTACAATGTTGAGTTAGAACCTGGAAAAGGCGGAAAGTTGGCTCGGGGAGCGGGAATATCAATAAAAGTTGTGGCTCAGGAAGGCGAATTTACACATTTGGAAATGCCTTCTAAGGAAATTAGAAAAATTTATGGCGATTGTTTCGCTTCCGTGGGCCAAGTTTCTCATCCCGAACATCGTTTTGAAATAATCGGAAAAGCAGGGAGAGTCAGATTAAAAGGCAAAAGGCCGACCGTTCGGGGAACGGCAATGAACCCATGTGATCACCCTCATGGCGGAGGAGAAGGAAGAACACCCAGAGGAATGAAATATCCAAAAACCCCTTGGGGCAAACACGCTTTGGGAGTTAAAACAAGAAAAAAGAGATGGACAGATAAATTAATAATATCTCGCAGACCGCGATAAAATTATATGGCAAGAAGTCTTAAAAAAGGTCCTTATGTGGACGAAAAATTATTAAAAAAGATTAAGAATTTGAAACCCGGAGTAAAAGAAGTGGTAAAGACTTGGGCTAGGAGTTGCACAATTACTCCCGAGATGGTTGGTTTTACTTTTGGAGTTCACAATGGCAGGGAGTTTATTCCCGTTAAAGTGAGCGAAGAAATGGTGGGTCACAAATTGGGAGAGTTTGCTCAAACCACAAAATTTATCCGCCACGGCGGAAGAATGCAGAGAGAATTAGAAACCCAAGTGGCCGAAAAAGAAGCTGAAAAAATAAAAGAAGTAAAAACCGAAGAAAAGTGATATGCAAGTTTTAGCTAAATTAAATTATTTTCGCATAGCTCCAAGAAAAGTTCGTTTGGTTGCCGATTTGATTCGGGGAAAATCCGTTGAAGAAGCTAAAACAATTTTGAATTTCACCATAAAAAAATCAACCAAAGACTTATTGAAGCTTTTAAAATCAGCCATTGCCAACGCTAAAAATAATTTTCAATTAGAAGAAAAAAATTTATATATCTCAAAAATTTTAGTTAACGAAGGTCCAAAATATAAAAGATGGAGGGCTCGAGCCAGGGGGCAGGCCGCAGAAATTCAAAAAAAGACTTCCCATATAACATTAATTTTAGAGGAAATAAGTAAAGAGCTTAAAAAAGCTAAGAAAATTAAGAAGGTGAAAGAGTTTGAAAAAGTAGAAAAACTTAAAGAAACTCCAAAAACAGAGAAAATCACGAAAGAAGATAAAGTTCCTACGGGACAAGCAAAATTGAGGCCAAAAATAGAAAAATCTCGACCAAAAATAGAAAAAGGTTTAAAAAGAATATTTAGAAGAAAAGCATTTTAAAATATGGCGCATAAAGTTCACCCAAAAATTTATCGGATAAAGACAATTAATGACTGGAATTCAAGAGGCTTTTATGAAAAAAATTTTTCAGAATACCTAAAAGAAGATTTTAAAATTAGAGATTTTTTAAAAGAAAGATTAGGAAGAATCGGAGTAGAAAAAATTGAGATTGAGAGATTGCCAGGACGAATAAATATTATTATTTCAACTGCCAGACCAGGACTGATTATTGGCCGAGGAGGAGGTGGAGTTGAAGAACTAAAAAAAGAATTGGAAAAAATATTAAAAAAGAAAGAAATAAGAATTGAAATCAGAGAAGTTAGAAATCCGTGGTTGTCAGCCGAATTATCAGCTCAATATATCGCTCAACAAATCGAAAAAAGAATGCCCTGTCGAAGAGTCTTAAAACAGGCTTTGAATAAAATTATAACAAACAAAGAAGTAAAGGGGCAAGAATAGAAATAGCCGGAAGATTAGACGGGGCAGAGATTGCCAGAAGACAATGGCTAAAAGAAGGCAGATTGCCTCGCCAGACCATTCGGGCTGATATTGATTATGCCCAAGCGAGAGCTTATTGTACTTATGGGGTTGTTGGAATAAAAGTCTGGATTTACAAAGGTGAAAAATTTTAAATAATAATTTTAATTTACTATGGCTATATTAATGCCGAAAAAAGTTAAACATAGGAAGTGGCGAAAGGGAAAGTCAAAGGGAATAGAAAGAAGGGGAGCCGAGTTAGCATTTGGGACTTTTGGTTTAAAGAGCTTAGAAACTAAATGGATTACTTCCCGTCAGATTGAAGCAGCCAGAAGAACCATTTTAAGATTTTTAAAAAAAGGAGGTAAGCTTTGGATTAGAATTTTTCCGCAAAAACCTGTCACTAAAAAAGGAACCGAAGTTCCGATGGGCGGCGGAAAAGGAAGTGTCGATCACTATGTTTTTCCAATAAAACCCGGCAGAATTATTTTTGAATTAGACGGAATAAAAGAAGAAATTGCCAAAGAAGCGCTTGAAAAGGCTTCCGATAAATTGCCGATAAAAACAAAATTTATATTCCGTTAAAGAAGATATAGAGCGAAGATCGCTATAACCCACTAGAGGGAATTTCGTTGTTAAAATATGAAATTAAAAGAATTAAAAGGAAAAACCGAATCGGAATTAAAAAAAATAATTCAAGATTGGCGTGAAAAATTACGTCAGCTTAGGTTTGATCTTAGCTGCCGGAAAAGTAAAGAATGTCAGGGAAATCAGAATTATTAAAAAAAATATAGCCAGAATATTAACCATTTTAAAAGAAAGATCTAAAAAATAAACAAGAAACTATGCCAAAACGTCAATTAACAGGAAAAATTATTTCCGATAAAATGCAAAACACAGTCGTAGTTGAAGTTGAAAGAATCAAAGAACATCCTAAGTATAAAAGAAGATACAGGATTTCTAAAAAATATAAAGCCCACGCCGAAACAAACGAATATAAGGCGGGCGATAAAGTTATTATTGAAGAATGCCGGCCCTTAAGCAAAGAGAAGAAGTGGAAAATCGTAAAGAAAATAGCGTCCAATATCGCTGAGGAACCGGGAGAGAGAACCGGGAGAAACTGAATAGCTTTTTTTTACTATGATTCAAACAAGAACAATGTTAAGAGTAACCGACAATAGCGGAGCAAAAATTCTCCAGTGTGTTAGAGTTTTGGTCGGTTCAAAAAGAAAATATGGACAAATCGGCGATGTTATTGTTGGCACTATAAAAGAAGCTGAGCCGAGGAGGCTGGCTAAAGAACACGAAGTGGTGAGAGCGGTAATAATTCGCCAGAAAAAAGCTTTTCGCAGGATAGACGGTTCCTACATTCGTTTTGACGATAATGCGGCAGTAATTTTAGAGGGGAAAACGAAAGAGCCGAAAGGTAACAGGATTATGGGGCCGGTTCCAAGAGAAATCAAAGAAAAAGGATTTGAAAGGATTGCTGCTTTGGCCGAAGAAATTATTTAATAATTAAGACACATATGAAAATAAGAACCTCGCCTTCGGCGAGAACCTTGATTTCTTATGAAAATAAAAAAAGGAGACACAGTTTTAATAATTTCTGGTAAAGACAAGGGAAGAAAAGGTAAAATTTTAAAATCCTTTCCGAAAGAAGATAAAATTTTAGTTGAAGGAATTAATTTAAGGAAAAAACATCAAAAACCAAAAAAATCAGGCGAAAAGGGACAAATTATAGAAATGCCAACGCCTCTTAATGTTTCAAAGGTAAAATTAATTTGTTCAAGATGCGGAAAACCCACCAGAATTGGTTTCAAATTAACAGAAAAAAAAACCGAAAACCTATCATCTTCTAAAAAAGGAGGAATTAAGTTCAGAATTTGTAAAAAATGTGGACAAGAAATATAACGCTTTATTTTAGATAATAATATGATTTTACGCTTACAAGAAAAATACAAAAAAGAAGTAATACCTCAAATGATGAAGAAGTTCGATTACAGAAATGAAATGGCCGTTCCCAAAATAGAAAAAGTGACAATTAATACCGGCTTTGGTAGATTAGTAAGTGGCAAAACCTCAGACGAGCAAAAAAAGATTTACGAAGCTATTTTGAATGATTTAATTTTAATTTCTGGTCAGCGGGCAATTTTAACTAAGGCTAAAAAAGCAATTTCAGCTTTTAAAATAAGAGAAGGTCAATCAATTGGAGCTAAGGCGACATTAAGAGGAAAGAGAATGTATGATTTTTTAGAGAGATTTATCTATATCACTTTACCCAGGTCCCATGATTTTCAAGGGATTGATGAAAAATCAGTTGACAAACAGGGCAATCTAACCATTGGCATAAAAGAACACATTTGTTTTCCAGAGATATCTCCAGAACAAGTTAAAAACATTTTCGGTTTAGAAGTAACCGTAGTTACAAACGCAAAAAACAAAGAAAAAGGTTTAGGATTATTAAGATTAATAGGATTTCCAATAAAACCATAAGATTAGCCTTAGAGACCTATGGCAAGAACCTTGATTCTCGCTATAGGCTCGAATTAATTTATGGCTACCAAAGGTCAAATTGCCAAATCAAATAAAAAGCCAAAATTTAGCTCGCGATTAGTTCGGCGCTGTTTTAGGTGTGGTAGAAAAAGAGCATATATGAGAAAATTTGGACTTTGCAGGATATGTTTCAGAGAACTGGCAAATCAAGGATTAATTCCAGGCGTTAAAAAAAGCAGTTGGTAAATCGAGCACATAAAGAATTTATGTGCTTCGATAAAAACTATGACTGATCCAATCAGCGACATGTTAAACAGAATAAAGAATGCTCAAGCCGTATTAAAAACACAGCTTGATTTTCCTTTTTCCAATTTTAAATATGAAATTGCTAAAATTTTAGAAAAAGAAAGATTTATTGAAAAAATTGAGAAAAAAGGGAAGAAAACAAAAAGAACTATTGAGATTATTTTGAAATATGAAGATAAAAGGCCGGCAATTTCCGGGCTTAAAAGGATTTCCAAACCGGGCCAGAGAATTTATTCGCCGTCTAAAAAGATAAAAAAAGTAAGGGGAGGCTACGGAATTCCTATAATTTCTACCTCAAAAGGATTGATGACAAACAAAGAAGCAAAAAGGCAAAAATTAGGGGGAGAAATAATTTGTGAAATATGGTAAATCGAAGCGTATAAGCGTTTCTTATGTGCTCCGAAAAATTTATGTCCAGAGTCGGTAAAAAACCAATTTTAATACCAGAAGATGTGGAAGTAAAAATTGAAGATGTCCAGATTTCTTCGAAATTTGGAGAAGGTGAAAATAAAGTTATAAAAATTAAAGGTCCAAAAGGCGAATTATCGAAAGAAATTCGGCCCGAGATTAAAGTTGAGATAAAAGAAAATAAAATTTTCGTAATCCTTCAAACGGAAACCCCAAAACAGAATAAGTTCACCACAGGACAAGTCAAACAAACTAAAGCTCTTTGGGGACTAACGAGGAGTCTTTTGGCAAATATGACAAAGGGAGTGAAGGAAGGGTTCGAAAAAAAATTAGAAATCGAAGGAATAGGTTATCGGGCTTCTCTCTCTGGCGAGAACCTTGAATTATCTCTTGGTTTCACCCATCCTGTTAGAATAAAAGCGCCTGAAGGTATAAAATTTTTAGTTGAAAAAAACAGTATAACTATCTCAGGGATTGATAAAGAACTAGTGGGTCAAGTTGCTGCCAAAATAAGAAAAATAAAACCGCCCGAACCATATAAAGGAAAAGGAATAAGGTATGCCGGAGAGGTGATTAAAAAGAAAGTAGGAAAGAGAACAGTGACAACTACAGGGTAAGGCCGAATTATATAAGTCTTCCTTTTGAAAAAACTATATATTTTCTTGCTGAAGCTCTAAATTATGGAATCTAAATTTAAAAAAGAAAAAAGATATATGCGTCATAAAAGAATAAGAGCAAGAATATTTGGTCGAGCCTTAAAACCGCGACTTTATGTTTTTAAATCGGCAAAACATATTTACGCTCAGCTGATTGACGATGAAAAAGGAAAAATTATTATCGCAACCAATGATAAAGAAATAAAAAAGAAAAATTTGCCTCAACGGCACACTCGCCGGAGAGGTGAGAAAGAAATAAAAGAAGTAGCGAGAGCAGGTAAAACAGCTTTGGCCCATGATGTCGGAAAATTAATTGCCAAAAAGGCTTTGGAGAAAAAAATTGAAAAAATTGTCTTTGATAGAGGAGGCTATCAAATATCATGGCAGAGTGAAAGCATTGGCTGAAGGGGCGAGGGAAGGGGGGTTAAAGTTTTAAAATGAAAAATCTATGATAAAAGAAAAATTATCAAAAAAAGAAATCGTTTCTGATAAAGTTACCGAGAAGAAGGGGTCCGTTTTCTCTAGACCCGGCCGTCCGACAGACAGGGCTGCGACGGATAAAGAATTTGACTCAAAACTTCTGGATTTGGCCAGAATTGCCCATATGAAAGCTGGCGGCAGACGTTTTCGATTTAGGGCGGTGGTCGTTGTAGGAAATAAGAACGGGAAGGTTGGAATAGGCGTAGCCAAAGGGTTGGATGTCGCTCATGCGGTAGAAAAAGCAACAAGATCGGCTAAAAAAGATCTGATTCAGGTTCCGATTGTCGCAGACAGTATTCCTCATGAAACTTATGCTAAATTTGGCTCAGCTAAGGTTTTGCTTAAACCTCAAAGAAAAGGAAGGGGAGTAGTGGCTGGGGGAACGGTAAGAATAATTTGTAATTTAGCTGGAATAAAAAATATTTCTTCAAAAATCTTGGGAAGAACGAGAAATAAACTGAACAATGCCAAAGCAACAATATTAGCTTTAAAAAATTTAAAATATGCAGTTACACGAAATTCGTCCAAGACATAAATTAAAAAAAAGAAAAAGAGTTGGTCGGGGAGGAAAACGAGGCACTTATTCTGGCAAGGGGATAAAAGGACAAAAATCAAGATCTGGCAGGAGATTTAAGCCAGCGATTAGAGAATTGATAAAAAGATATCCGAAATTAAGAGGATATAAGCAAAGGCCGTTGGAAGGAAAACAGGTGATTTTAAATATTGAAAATTTAGAAAAAAAATTCAAAGCTGGAGAAATTGTTACTCCTAAAATCTTGATAGAAAAAAAATTAATTCGTAAAATAAAAGGGAAAGTACCTAAAGTTAAAATTCTAGGAAAAGGGAAATTAACAAAAAAACTCATCATTGAAAGTTGTCAGTTTTCAAAGTCGGCGAAAGAAACCATTGAAAAGGCGGGTGGTACAATAAAATAAAATTATTAAATGTGGTATCAAAAAATAATTCAAATATTTAAACTCCGCGATTTAAGGAACAAAATTTTATTTGTTTTCGGGGTTTTCGCCGTTTTTAGAATAATGGCCAATATCCCTATTCCAGGATTTGATGCTCAGAAATTGCAGGAATTTTTTAATCAATTTCAAATGTTCGGCCTTTTAAATGCTTTTACAGGTGGGGCTTTAGACAATCTTTCAATCGTGATGTTAGGATTAGGGCCCTACATTACAGCAGTAATTATTTTACAATTGTTAACAATGATTTTTCCCCAACTTGAGAAAATGTATAAAGAAGAGGGCGAACAGGGAAGAGCAAAATTTAATCAATACTGCCGAATAGCTACAGTTCCTTTAGCAGCAATTCAAGGATATGCAATGCTGCAACTTTTTCAACGCCAAGGGGCGATTTCTTCTCTTTCTCCAACTTTACTTTTTACCTCCATTTTAACCATTACTGCTGGTTCTTTACTTTTAATGTGGTTGGGAGAATTGATTTCTGAAAAAGGAATCGGTAACGGCGTTTCTCTTTTGATTTTCGCCGGGATCGTCGCTGATTTTCCAAACAGCATTCGTCAGATGTTGGTCGGCTATACTCCAGATAAAATTCCTTCTTATTTGCTTTTTTTCGGTTCTTCTATATTAATTATTGCCGGGGTGGTTTTAGTTAACGAGGCGAGGAGAAATATCCCAGTTTCTTATGCAAAAAGAGTAAGAGGAACAAAAATGTATGGAGGAGTTTCAACTTTTCTACCTCTAAATATCAATCCGGCTGGAGTAATCCCAATAATTTTCGCCCTTTCAATTTTACTTTTTCCAACAATGATTGCCAATTTTTTGGGCGGGGCAGGGGGAAGTGTAGGTAATATTGCTAAAAGTGCCGGAAATTTCTTCCAAGACCCTTGGATTCATGGAATTTTATATTTTATTTTAGTTTGTCTTTTTACCTATTTTTATACTGCCGTTACTTTTGATCCTAAAGCCATTGCTCAAAATCTTCAAAAAATGGGCGGATTTATTCCCGGAATCAGGCCAGGAGAAAGCACAGCTCACTTTATGTATTTTATTTTAAACCGAGTTTTGTTAATTGGAGCTTTGTTTTTGGGTGGAATTGCCGTTATGCCTTCTATTGTTCAAGGCATGACTAATATTCAGCAATTCCAATTTTTAGTTGGTGGAACTTCTTTACTTATCGTTGTTTCGGTGGTTTTGGAAACCTTGCGCCAAATTAAAGCCCAACTCCAAATGCATGAGTACGAAACCTTTCTAAAAATCCAAAAGTGATAATTGTTCTTGGGCCACCGGGCTCGGGAAAAGGAACTCAGTCAGAATTATTAGCCGAAAAATTCGGTTTTTTTCAGTGGGAAACGAGCAGTATTGTTGGCGGTGTTATTGAACGGGCAAAAAAAGGAGAATTTGTAATTATAAATGGTAAAAAATATTATTTTGAAGAACAAGGAAGAATAAGAAGGAAAGGAAGGTTGTGGGATGCAAATTTTATACGTTTTATTTTACAAAGAAAAAAATTGAGGAACTGGCTAAAGAAGGAAAAGGAATTATAATGTCCGGTTCTCCCAGAGACCTTAGATGAAGGAGAAAGAATTAACTCCTCTTTTAAAAAAATTATATGGAGCAAAAAATATTTTAGTAATTGCTTTAAAATTAACGCCGGAAGCAACGATTTGGAGAAATTGCCACCGAAGAGAATGCGAATTGGCAACCCATTCAATTTTATACACAGAAGAAACCAAAAGATTAACAAATGTCCCTTGGATGGCTCAAGATTAATGCATAGAAAAGACGATAATCCGAAAGCAATCAAAATAAGATTAAAAGAATATGAAGAAAAAACTTTTCCCTTGTTTGAATTATTTAAAAAACAAGGGATTAAAGGTAAAGGAAATAAACGGCGAGCAGTCGGTGGCTGATGTTTTCAAGGATGTTTTAAAAGCTGTAAAATGACCCCTTAACTAATTTATGGTCATCCTGAGTTTATCGAAGTATGATTACAATAAAATCTCCAGAAGAAATTAAAATAATGGCAGAAGGCGGTAAAATCCTGGCAAAAATAATGAAAGAACTGGAAAAAAAAGTAAAGCCAGGAATTACCACAAAAGAATTAGACAGGCTCGCTGAGAGCCTGATTTTAAAATCCGGAGGCAAATGTTCTTTTAAAGGTTATGAAAATTTCCCGACTTGTCTCTGTACTTCAATTAATGAAGAAATTGTTCACGCCGTTCCTTCAGATAGGATTTTAAAAGAGGGGGATATTATTTCGCTTGATTTAGGAATGCTTTATAAAGGTTTTCATACAGATATGGCAATTACATTACCGGTTGGCAAAGTTATCTCCGAAGTTTAACGACTAATTAGAGTAACAAAAAAAGCCCTAAAAAGAGGAATTAAAAAAATAAGACCGGGAAATACAATTGGCGATATTGGAAACACCATTCAAAGATATGTTGAATCTCAGGGATTTAATGTTGTTAGAGAACTTTGTGGTCACGGAATTGGCAAAGAAATTCACGAAGACCCTCAAATTTTAAATTATGGAAAACGCCATACTGGTTCCGAAATTAAAGAAGGGATGGTTTTTTGTTTGGAACCAATGGTAACAGTGGGGGATTGGAAATTAAAAAAATCAAAAGATGGCCACGGCTGGGAAACTGCAAGATGGTTCTCTTTCTTGCCATTTTGAACACACTATCGCCGTAACAAAAGAAGGATGTAAAGTATTGACAGAATCAAAATAAGCTGTTGTTCGGATAGGGCGTTTCGGTCTTCGGACTGGAGCGTCTTTTTATTTTCAGAAAAGTATTGCTTTGAAATTTGTGATGGGTTAAAATTAAACAATATGTCAAGAAATAACAAAAAAATTAACCGAGCACATAATAAATTATGTGCTTCGGTAAAATTTCCATCTGAGCTACGTTTTGATTTAATTTCAAGAGATTGGGTGGTTATTGCTACTGGCAGAGCTAAAAGGCCGGAGCTTTTTAAAAAAGAGAAAAGGGAAAAAGACGAACTTCCCAAAAAACTTTGTCCTTTTTGCAAAATAAAAAAAGAAGAAAAACCGATTCTTATTTACGCTCAAGGAAAAAAAATTACCCAAAAAGAAAGAAATTTTAAAAGTTGGACCACTATCGTTATTCCAAATAAATTTCCGGCTTTTTTACCACAACATAAATTAGAAGAAAAAATTGAAGGAGGGTTATATAAAACAATGAATGCCGTGGGTTTTCACGAATTAGTAGTAACCAGAGACCATAAAAAATCAATAGCTCAATTTTCATTAAGACAAGTTAAAGAATTATTTGACGTTTATCAAGAAAGATATTTAGCTTTAATGAAAGAAAAATTTGTTAATTACGTTTCTATTTTTCACAATCATGGTATTGAAGCTGGAGCAACTCTATCTCATCCTCATTCTCAAATTATTACCACCCCTTTACTTGATATTGACCTCCAAAAAGCACTTTTTAATTCAGAGAAATATTTTAAGAAAAACAAAAAATGTGTTTATTGTCAATTAAATAAATGGGAAATGAAAGTTAAAAAAAGAATTATTTTTGAAAATAAAGATTTTTTGGCAGTTTGTCCATTTGCTTCAAAATCAGCTTTTGAGGTTATTATTTCTCCAAAGAAACATCTTCCTTCTTTTGAAAAAATCACCGAAAAGGAAAAATGGCTTCTATCTGAAGCTTTTAGGACGGCTTTACATAAGCTTTACAAAGGATTGAATGACCCGGCTTATAATTTTTATTTACATACAGCTCCCTGCGACGGGAAAAAATACCCTTACTATCATTGGCATTGGACAATCTTGCCAAAAACTTCAACTTGGGCGGGGTTTGAAATCGGAACGAGGATGGAGATTTCAACAATTGAGCCTGAGAAAGCAGCAGCATATCTTAAAAAACAATGATTCCAGAATTAAAAACATTTTTGATTGCGATGTCGCCGATTATTGAACTAAGAGGTTCAATTCCCATTGCTTTGGAAGTTTACAAACTCCCAATTTGGTCTGCTTACCTTTTTTCAGTTTTAGGGAATTTAGTTCCTTTAATTTTAATAATTTCAATACTTAATCCAATATCTCATTTTTTAAGTCAAAAAATTTCGTTTTTTTAATCATCTTTTTCGTTTGGCTTTTTAAACATACTAAAAAAATCAATCAATCTAAATTCGAAAAATGGGGAAAAAATTTAGCAGTTGTAATTTTAGTCGCAACCCCTATTCCTTTTATTGGCGGTTGGACAGGAGCTATTTGTGCTTTTTTGTTCGGAATCCCCTTTAAAAAAGCACTGCCTTTAGTGGCAATCGGCTGTCTGATTGCCGGTCTAATAGTTACTGGCTTAACTTTGGGAATATTTAAATTTATTTAATTTATATGAAAAAATCAATTATCATAGGAAACTGGAAAATGAATCCTACGACTTTACAAAAAGCAAAGCTTCTTTTTAATTTAGTTAAAAAAGGAGTGAAAAATATAAGAACCCGCTCTCTTCGCTCGCAGAACCTTGATTCCTCACTCCGTTCGGAATTTAAAAACGCGGAGGTTGTTGTTTGTCCACCATTTATTTATCTTTCAACAATTCAACAATTAGACAATCAAATAATTAAACTCGGCGCCCAAGATTGCTTTTGGGATCCGCCAGCTGGCGGAGGAGCTTACACTGGTGAGATTTCACCATTGATGCTAAAAAATTTAGGATGTCAATATGTAATTCTGGGTCATTTAGAAAGAAGGAAATATTTTAAGGAAACCGATGAAATGATAAATAAAAAAATAAAAGCTGTACTCAAAATAAAATTAAAACCTATCCTATGTGTTGGCGAAACACAAAAAGATAGAAAAACAAATAGAACTCAAATTGTAATAAAATCACAGATTAGAAAAGCTCTTCAAAAAATCCCTAAAAAGGAAATTAAAAATCTGATTTTGGCATATGAACCAGTTTGGGCGATTGGAACCGGCAGGGCTTGCGGGGTTTCCGAAGCAAAATCAGTAAATTCCTTTATCAAAAAAATAGTCAAAAATACTCCAATTTTATACGGAGGCAGTGTTAATAGTAAAAATGCCAGGGAATATCTTAAAGAAGCTGATTTTCAAGGTCTGTTGGTTGGTGGAGCTTCTTTAAATGCCGAGGAGTTTATTAAGATCGTTAAAGTAGCGAGCAGGGCTTGATTTTATTTTTCTTTTGATGTATCTTAAATTGAGAAAAGTATGGAGCAAATTTTACAAGGTATTTTCTTTAGTCCAACAAAAGGAAATCTTTCTTTGGAAGAAACAATTGGAGAAATTGTTAATTATATAACTGAAAAACCAGAGAAGTTTTACGATATTATAGTCGGTTGTGATTCTTCTTCTGGTGAAGAGCCTCATTTCCCTGTGGCAATGGTTATTTTAAGAAAAGGGGAAGGGGGTCGATTTTTCCTTAAAAAAGTTACTTACAAAAATAGAAAATTTTTTAATTGGCATCAAAGAATTTTAGAAGAAGTTTTGTTGTCAATTGAATTAGCACTAAGCTTAAGAGAAAATCTATCTCTAAAATTAAAAACCATCACCGAACCTCTTGATTATCAATTCCGCTACATCCATGCCGATGTTGGCGAGAATGGGGTTACAAAAGAAATGATAAAAGAGGTAACGGGCTTAATCAGGGGTAATGGCTTTGAACCGAAAATAAAGCCTGAAGCTTTTGCTGCTTCGGTGGTAGCAGACAGATATACCTAAAAATGACCTCCAAACAATTGCGTCAGAAATTTTTAGATTTTTTTGAAAAGAGAGGGCACAAAATTGTGCCTTCTTCTTCTCTTATTCCGACAGACCCATCTGTTTTATTCACTACTGCCGGAATGCAGCAGTTTAAGCCTTATTATCTTGGAGAAAAATCTTCTTATGGTTCAAATGCTATTTCCTGCCAAAAATGTTTTAGAACATCAGACATTGAAGAAGTGGGAGATGAAAACCATTTAACTTTTCTTGAGATGCTGGGAAATTTTTCCTTCGGCGGTTATTTTAAAGAAGAAGCGATAAAATTAGCTTATGATTTTCTTTTCAAAGAATTAAAATTATCGTTGAAAGACGTTATTTTCACAGTTTTTGAGGGCGACCAGAACATTCCCGAGGATAAAGAATCGGCTCAAATCTGGAAGAAATTAGGAGTACCAGAAAATAAAATTAAAAAATGCGGAAAAGAAGATAATTTTTGGGGACCGACCGGAGAAGAAGGTCCTTGCGGACCGACAACTGAAATTCATTTTAATGACACTGAGGTTTGGAATTTGGTTTTTAATGAATATTATCAGGATAAAAATGGAAAATTAACTCCTTTAAAACAAAAAGGAGTGGATACTGGAATGGGGTTGGAAAGATTGGCCATGGTAGTTCAGGGTAAAAATTCGGTTTATGAAACTGATTTATTTTTGCCGATAATGAAAGAAATTCCAGGCGAAAATGAAAAAGCAAAAAGGATTATTGCTGACCATATTAAAAGCTCGGTTTTTTTAATTTCAGAAGGTATTTTTCCCTCAAATGTTGAAAGGGGGTATATATTAAGAAGAATTTTAAGAAGAGCAATTAGATATGGGAAATTATTAAATTTGCCTAAAAATTTCTTAATTCCTTTAGCAAAAAAAGTTATTGAAATTTATAAAGATGTTTATCCGGAAGTCAAATCACAAGAAACAGATATTTTGACAGTAGTTCAAAATGAAGAAGAAAAATTTGAAGGAACTTTAGAAGCGGGATTAAAACAAGTAGATAGAATGATTACATCTGAGGGAGGACCAACAGGCGCGGCTGCATTTGATATTTACCAAACACATGGTTTTCCATTAGAAATGACCGAAGAAATAGTTTTCGAGAAAGGAAAAAAATTAAAAAATCGGGAAGAATTTTTAGTTCTATCTAAAAAACACCAAGAGATTTCTCGGGCTGGAGCTGAACAAAAATTTAAAGGGGGATTGGCCGATGATTCCGAAAAAACGATTAAATACCATACCGCAACGCATTTATTGCTTGCCGCTTTGCGCGAAATTTTAAGCCCGGAAATATATCAAAAAGGGAGCAATATAACAGCCGAGAGGTTTGAGGTTTGATTTTAACTATCCCCAGAAATTAAACGATGAACAAATAAAAAAAATTGAGGGTTTGGTTAATGAAAAAATCCGAGAAAATATAGCGGTGGAAATGATTAAAATGTCGAAAGGGGAGGCGTTAAAAACCGTTAAAATCTCCTTTGACCCGTTAAAATACGGCGATACGGTAAAGGTTTATAAAATTGATGATTTTAGTATTGAGCTTTGCGGAGGTCCGCACGTTAATATGACGGGAGAATTGGGCAGATTTAAAATTATAAAAGAGGAATCATCGGGAGCGGGTATAAGAAGAATCAGAGCGATTTTGGAATAGAAAATTTTATGGTAAAATATATATAATGAGAAATAGTCTTACTTCCTCTAAAAAAGAAAAAAAAGAATATTTTCTCGCTGTAGATATTGATACTGATACAATAAAAACTATAATTTTTGAAAGAGAAAAAGGGAAGATTACTATTATTGGCAGTTCTTTTCAATCATTTGAAAGGCTGGAATCGGAAAAATATATTAATTTGGGAGTAAATTTAATCAAAAAAACCGTTTTAAAATCAATTGAAGAAATTAAAGAAAAAATCCCGAAAAAGAAAAAAATATCTGTTTTATTGGGACTTCCAGCTAATATCTTGAGGGCCACCTTGTTTTTTCACTCATTTGAAAGACCTAATCCAAAAATTGAAATTCAAGAAAAAGAAGAAAAAGAAATTTACCAAACAACTCTAAAAGAAAGCCAAAGAGAAATTGCAAAGATTTTCTCGCGGTCTTATGGTATTTTGCCGAATGACTTAGAATTTGTAAATTTAGAAATTTTGGAAATTAAAATTGACGGCTACGAAATATCTCATCTTCGAGGATTTAAAGGACAGGATTTGAATTTTAAGATAATGGCGATATTTTCTCCAAGATATTATCTTGAATTATTCAAAAAAATATTTGAAGATAGTAGATTTCAAAGCTTTTAAAATAATTCACCCGGTTCAAAATTTAAAAACAGCTTTTAATGACAATATTTCTGACGGCATTTTTCTTAATATCGGTGGCGATTTAACTCAAATTTTTTTAATTAAAGAAGGAAAAACTATCCCATATTTCTAGTTTAGAAATCGGAGCTAAAAATTTTACCCAATCTCTTTCTCAAGACTTAGGCCTTAGCGAAAAGATGGCCGAAAATTTGAAAGAAAAATATTCCCAGAGAATCATATCGGAAGAAGCTCGACAAAAAATTAAAAAAATACTAGAGGATACTCTTCAGGAATGGTTTTCAAATTTAAAATCTAAACTAAAAGAAGCGAAACAGCTTTCCCTTCCTTATAATTTTTATCTTTTTGGCGAAGGAAGTAACTTGATTGATATTAAAGAAATTTTAGAAGAAGGGGATTGGGAAAACTTCGTTTTTATTCAAAAACCGACAGTCAATTTGATTTCTTTAAAGGATTTTAAAAACATTGAGGATAAAACAAATACTTTTAATAATCATCAGGCAATTTCATCAATTTTAATTTGTTATATTTCGTAAAAAATTATGCCCAATAAAAAAATATTAGATATTATTCCGCCACAAAAAGTTGAGACAGAAAGAAAAGAAATAATTAAAGAAATTCCCGTTGAAAAGGTTAAAAAGTCCTCTAAATTTCCCATAGCCAAGAGTTTAATTTTTATTTTGATTTTTTTAATTATAGGGGGCGGTGTTTTTTATTTTAGATATTCTCAAGCAGAAATTGAGATTCGGCCCCAAATTGAAGAATTGAATTTTACAGCAAAAATAGAGATTAATTCGGCAGCAGATATAATTGATTTTAATAGCCGGGTTTTACCAGGAAAAATTTTTGAAATAGAAAAGCAAATTTCTCAAAATTTTCCCTCTTCGGGAAAAGTTTCAAAAAAAGCCGAAGGCACAATCCGGGTTTATAATAAATATCAAAAAGATCAGGTTTTGATTAAGAATACCCGGTTTATTTCAACTAATGGAAAATTATTTTATTCAAAAAATAAAATCTCAATTCCGGCCGGAAAATATACCGATGTCGGGGTAATAGCCGCTCAGCCCGGTTCAGAATATAATATTGACCCTTCAGTATTCTCTATTCCGGGGCTTTCCGGACAGCCCCAGTATTATTCAATTACCGGCAAATCTTCTTCGGCGATGGTAGGTGGCGGCGAAGTATCGGTTGTTCTGCAGGAGGATTTAGATAAAGCCAAAACCGCCTTAACCGAAAAATTATTAGAAGAAGCCAAAAATTCTTTAAAAGAGGAAACAAAAGAAGATTTTATTTTATTGGACGAAGCAATATCACAGGAAATAAGTGATGTTTCCGGGCCCAAAGCAGGGGACGAATTGGAATCTTTTGACTTCGGGATTAATGGAAAAATTCAGGGCTTATCTTTTAAAAAATCCGATTTAGAAAATTTTGCCAAAGAATTTATATTATCTCAGACACCAAGCGATAAAAAATTTCATGACGGAAAGCCTTAAAATGAATTGGACGGCAGAATCAACAGATTTAAAGCCGGAGAAAATTACCTTAAATTTAGAGTTTGGCGGAAAAATTTATTCCGCCATTGATGAAAACATTTTAAAGGAATCAGTAGCCGGAAAATCTTTAAAGGATGCCGAAGTTTTTTTTGCTTCCGTACCGCAGATTACCAGTTTTCAAGCAAAATTTTGGCTTCCTTTTTTAAGCAGATTTCCCGAAGATACAAATAGGATTAAAATCAAGCTAAATATTGACTGATTTTATAAATTTTGGTATATTAATTAATTGTCATAGAGAAAATATCAAATGGTAAAAGAAAATAAAAAAGCCTTACTAAGGGACGGTCAGGTTGTTGAAGCGCTGCCGAGTTTAAATTTTCGAGTAAAGTTGGATTCGGGCGAGGAAATTCTCGCCCATTTAGCTGGTAAATTAAGGCTTTATCGGATTAAGGTTTTGCCTGGCGATCGGGTAAGAGTGGAATTGAGTCCTTATGATAAAAAGAAGGGCAGAATTATTTACCGGGGTAGATAATTTTTTATTTATGAAAGTAAGATCCTCAGTTAAAAAAATTTGTAAAGATTGTAAAATTGTTCGTCGAAAAAGACGAATTTATATAATTTGCAAGAATAAAAAACACAGACAACGCCAAGGTTAATTTTTTAATTTATGCCGAGAATTGCCGGGGTTAATATACCCGAACAAAAACAAATAGAGATTTCACTGACATATATTTATGGAATAGGGCGGCCTTTGGCGCGGAAAATTTTAAATACAGCCAAAATCAGTAATTCTTTACGAGCTAAAGATTTAACAAGTGATCAGCTTAATAAAATTAAAGAAATTATTGAGAAAAATCATAAAGTTGAAGGCGAACTAAAAAGAGAAATAATAACGGCAATCAAAAGATTAAAAGATATAGGTTCTTGGCGGGGCAGCCGCCATATTAAAGGATTACCCGTCAGGGGGCAAAGGACAAAGACTAATACCAGAACAGTCAGGGGTAATGTTAGAAAAACCGTTGGGTCGGGCAGAAAACCGCCTCCAGAACCAACCTAAAATAAAAAATGGGAAAAAAACGTATCATCACTAAAACTGAAAAAGAGTTGATTGAAGAAAGAGAAAAAGTAGAAGCAGCAGTAAAGAAAGAAATCAAATTAGAGTCCTCTCAAAAAGTTAAAGAGGGGAAAGTTTATGTTTTTGCCACTTATAATAATACCGTTATTACCCTAACTGATTCTCAAGGAAATGTTTTAACGTGGGCGAGCGCCGGAAATATCGGTTTTAAGGGAACAAAAAAAGCCACCCCTTTTGCCGCTTCAAAAGTGGCAGAGGCTCTTGTCCAGAGAGCGAAAAAAATAGGCATAGAAAAAGTTCAGGTTATAATAAAGGGCGTAGGTTCGGGTCGGGAATCAGCCCTTAGATCTTTAGCCAGCCGAGGATTGGAAATCAACTCAATCAAAGATATGACGCCAATTCCTCATAATGGTTGCCGTCCTCCTAAAGTACGACGAGTTTAATTTAAACTTTTTGAATTTTTAAAACCATGTATATCGATTCTAAATGTAAAATTTGCAGAAGAGCAGGACAAAAACTTTTTTTAAAAGGGGAAAGATGTTCAACTCCTAAATGTCCGATGGTGAAAAAACCCTATCCGCCCGGGAAAAAAGGAAAAAGAAGGGTATCTCCTCTTTCTGAATACGGAAAAGAGTTAAAAGAAAAACAAAGACTCAAAAATTGGTATGGTCTGAGAGAAACTCAATTAAGAAAATACGTAAAAGAAATTTTAAAGAAAAGAGGAAGGGTTGAAGATGCGGGAACAGAATTAATCAAAAAATTAGAAACCCGTTTAGATAATGTAATTTTCAGATTAGGATTTACCAATTCTCGCTCTCAGGCTAGACAATTAGTCGGTCACGGTTATTTTTTAATTAATGGAAAAGAAATTGATATTCCGTCTTACCAAGCAAGAAAGGAAGATAAAATAACCATTCGTCAGCAAAAACTCAAAAAAAAGATTTTACAGCAATTAACTACAATTATAAAAAAATATCAACCTCCTTCTTGGCTTCAATTAAACAAGGAAAAATTAGAAGGAAAAGTTATTGGATATCCAACTTTGGAAGAAGCAGCGCCGCCTGCCGAAATATCATCAATCTTTGAGTTTTATTCACGTTAATAAATCCCACATCGGAAGGAGGTCGGGAAAACCATTCGGTTTTCCCGTGTAGGAAAATATTAAAAACAGAGAGTTTTTAAAGAGCGAGCCCGAAGGTTACCTCAGGCAACCGCCAGCCGTAAGGCTGGATGAGGGCGAGCGATTAACTTTATATTACTACTATGATACCATTACCACTTCAACCAAAAATTATTGAAAAAAAGGGAAACACTGTCGTCTTTGAGATAGAAGCATTGTATCCCGGATATGGAGTAACAATTGGAAATTCACTGCGAAGAGTTTTACTTTCTTCTTTACCGGGAGCAGCTATTACTCAGGTAAAAATTAAGGGAGTACCCCATGAATTTTCAACAGTTCCCGGGATTTTAGAAGATGTGATTACAATTTTATTAAATTTGAAACAGCTTAGATTTAAAATTTATTCTGATGAATCTCAAAGAGCCAACCTTAAGGTAAAAGGCGAAAAAGAAGTAAAAGCGTCTGATTTTGAGTTGCCCGCTCAATTAGAATTAATAAACAAAAATGCCCATATTGCCACCTTAACCGATAAAAAATCGGAGCTTGAAATGGAAATTCTCGTTGAAAAAGGATTAGGATATGAAACCGTTGAAAGAAGAAAAAAAGAGAAATTAGAAGTTGGAGTAATTGCCATTGACGCTATTTTTACTCCAATAAAAAGAATAGCTTTTCGAGTGGAGAATATGCGGGTAGGTGAAAGAACGGATTTTGACAAATTATTTTTAGAGATTGAAACCGACGGAACAACTACCCCGGAAACGGCTTTTTCTCAGGCCTCGGAAATATTAGCTAAACATTTTTCTTTAATTGGCGAAGCTTTTAAAGTAAAAGAAAAAAAACCGGAAATAAAAGCGGTTCCAGGAGAAGACGTTTTAAAAACAAAAATTGAAAACTTAAAATTTTCAAAAAGGACACTTCATGCTCTTCAAAATAACGGTATTCAAACACTCGGCGTAATTATAAGAAGAAGCGAGAAGAGTCTTTTGGAATTGGAAGGTATGGGAGAAAAGGGAATAAAAGAAATTAAAAAAATATTGAAAAAATTCGGATTTGAGTTAAAAGAGTAAGAACCTCGCCTTCGGCGAGGACCTTGATCCTAATGGATTAACCTATGAAGCATTTCAAAAAAGAAAGAAAATTCGGAAGAATGCGCGACCAAAGAAAAGCTCTGTTAAAGAGCTTGATTTCTGCTATAATTTTGAAAGACAGAATTAAAACCACCGAAGCCAAAGCAAAAGAAATTTCAAGATTAGCTGAAAAATTTATCACCAGAGCCAAAAAAGGAAATTTGGCTTCAAAAAGATTATTGGCGAAGTTTTTTTCTCCCGGAACAGTTAAAAAACTATTCAGCGAAATTGCTCCGCGGTATAAAGAAAGAAAGGGCGGTTATACCAGAATAATAAAACTCGGTCAAAGGAAAACCGACGGGGCGAAAATGGCGATTATTGAATTGATAAAATAAAAAATAGCGACTTCGTTGATATAAGAACCTCGCTTTCAGCGAGAACCTTGATCCTAACGGATTAAGAATCTCGCTTCGCGAGAACCTTGAACGCCTAGGGCGTATTCTAATTTATCACTTCGTTCTAAATTATGGAAAAAGTTCAGCGAAAAACCCATACAATTGACGCCGCAGGTAAAGTACTCGGCCGCTTGGCCAGTGAAATAGCGGTTTTATTGCGCGGCAAAAACAAACCCAATTTTGTTCCTTATTTGGACAGGGGAGATTTTGTGGTTATTAAAAATGTCAATAAAATTAAAGTAACGGGGAAAAAAGCCGAGCAAAAAAAATATTATAGGCATTCAGGATATCCCGGCGGCCTTAAAGAAACAACATTTAAGAAAATTTTTGAGAAAGACCCGACCCTAATTTTGAAAAAAGCCGTTTTTGGAATGTTGCCCAAGAATAAATTAAGAGCGAAGATGATAAAAAGATTAAAATTTACGCAGTAAATTTCTGCGTAGCGGCTAAATTTGAATAATTTATGGTAAAAACTAAAACTGCTAAAACCAAAAAAGAGATAAAAAAAGTCGCCTCATCGGCGACTCGCCGAAGAGGCAGAGTCAAAAAAACAGAAAAGGTAAAAAAAATAGCTTCCAAAAAAGCTAAAAAAGAAGTTAAAATAAAACCATCTATTACGCAGCCAGATAAATATTGGGAAACGGTAGGAAGGAGAAAAACGGCGGTTGCCAGGGTTCGGCTTTTAACCCGGGGAGAAAAAACAATTTTAATCAATAGTAAACCCTACAATATTTATTTTTCAAATCTGGAACTTCAACAGATTATTCAAGCTCCTTTGCAAAAAATGAAATGCGCTGATAAATTTCATGTATCAGCTATTATAAAAGGTGGCGGTTTGCACGCTCAAGCTGAAGCTCTAAGACACGGAATTTCCAGAGCTCTTACTCTTTTTAACCCTGATTTCAGAAAAAGATTAAAAAGAGCGGGTTACTTAACCCGTGATTCCAGAATGCGGGAAAGAAAGAAATTCGGCTTAAAAAGAGCCAGGAAAGCCCCTCAATGGGCGAAGAGATAAAATTATTATTAAAAAAAAAGAAAAGAGAGTATTGCTTATAATACTCTTTTTTGTTAAAATATATCATATGTTAAAAGAATTTATTGACAAATTTTATTTGGATAAACAAAAAGATAGAGAACAAAGCCGTTTTTATATTACTGATGCGGGAAAATGTCCAAGGGCAGTTTTCTTTAAATTTAAAAACGCTCCAAGAGCTGAAATGGAAGCTAGAGTTTTAAGAATGTTTGACCACGGCGACCAGGTTCACCAGTTGATAATGAGGCCCTTGTTAAGTATAAGAGAAATTCATGTGGTGGCTTCAGAAGTAAAAATCGGCCCTCAAGAATTAATATCCGGCCGAGCCGACGCCATAATTTCAGACGGTAAAGATTTGTATGTTTTGGATATTAAAAGTATGAACAGTATGATTTTTAAGAACTTGGAAGAAGCTAAAGAAGACAATATTAATCAGCTCCAGCTTTATTTGCACTTTTTCAAAATACCAAGAGGTATCTTACTTTATGTAAACAAAGACAGCTTGGAGTTAAAAGAGTTTTTAGTTAATTATAATCCTAATCTTGTTCAGTCGCTTTTGAAAAGCCTTTCCGAACTTAAAACAAAAATTGATTCAAATATAATCCCAGCGAGAATCCCGACTTATCCAGACGACTGGCAATGTAAGTATTGTGCTTTTAGAGAAGTTTGTAATATCGCAAATGGCGGCGAAGTGAATTGGGAAGAGTTTAAGAAAAAAATAGAAAAAACAGAATAATTTTTTGACATATTAAAACAGCTATTTTAAAGCTGTTTTTTAATTGGACAACAGGGATATTTACTAATTATTTAATTAGTTCTTCTGATTTATAAAAATTTCCTTCGCTTAAAATATATAATTCTTTATTATTTTGATTCCAGAAAATTTCAGCCTGCCCCGTAGGTTCCGACTCTCGCTATCCTTAGGGGTCTTTAAATGAACCAAGGTCCCAAATTTGGATTCTATCCCTGTCATCAATTTCAGTAATTTTAAATTTATCTCCAAGATTAAAAATTAAATAATAGTCGGTTAACCAAAAAACTTGGTTAATCTTTTCCGAAAAACGGGAAATTAACTGAAGGTCGCCAGCTTTTTTGGGAGATTCAATTAAAATATCTTTTAAATATAAAACCCAAACTTCATAATCGTTAAAAAACATCAACTTTTTTTTGTCTTGAGAAAATTTTAAATCTTTTACTGGTTCAAAAACTTTTTCAAAAATTTTTGAATCGTAATTAAATTTGAAAAGAACGTTGTCTTCTTTCAAGAAAATTTCCGGCAAATTCAGAAAAACCTGATAAGACGCATCTTTTTTGATAGAAAACGGCTCTATATTTAATATTTCTTTGAGCCTTATTAATCAGAATTATAAGTAAAAAATAAGCCCGAAGCGTCTAAGCCGAAAATACTAATTCCAGAAACCTCGTAAGTTATCAAATCGGTTAAAATTGGTTCAGAAATTACTTTTGTTTTGTAATCAATTTCAAAAAGAGAGCCTTCTCTTTTGAAGAAAATAATTTTTGAGAATCTCTGGAATTAAAAGAAATTTTTTCAGGTATCCTTAAAAAATCTATAGGGATTGGCGAAATAGGTAGGGGGTTTTCAAGTTCAAAAATAAAGTATTTTTTAACCTTACTAACTACGCTTTCTAAAATAATTTTTTTTGAATCAGACGACCATTGTAGACTCAAAAAATCAATTTTTTTTTGCGAAAGATTTTTCTCTTCCAATAGAACCGACCCCGTATTTTTTTCCAAATCAAATAAAGTTAGATACCAGCCTTCTTCGTTTTCTTTTTTAAGAATCATTTTTCTTTCATCTGGCGCTAAAAATAAATCTTTTACTTCCTTAGCCAAAATTTGAAAATTCAGGTTTTTTGGGATTAAAACAATGTTTTTCGCTTCGGTTACCAAATTTTCTTTCACCTCCAAGTTTTTCTCCCAATCCTGATAACCATCCTTTTTTATTGAAACATCGTATTTTTTAGGCAGAAGATTTTCAATCAAGACCGAGCCAAAGAAAAAATCAGTCTTTTTTACCAAATTTTTATTAATATAAATTTCGGTTTGTTTCGGTTCAATTTTCAAAAAAAATCCACCGGTTTTAGTTAATATCTTACCTTCAGCTGGCGGATTAAAATCAATCCTATAGCCTTGAGAATAAAGAATTATCAGGGGAGAAACCAAGAGAAATAAAAAAACACAAATGTAAAATAAAATCGTCCGAGTGCGTTTAGTCATAAAATTATTATCAATATTTATTATACCTCAATTTGAAGCCGTAGACCAAATGGTGAATTATATTTGGAGGCTGAGCACATTTTAATTTTAAATAAATTCAAAAACTGCTAAAATATTATATATGTCCATTTTTCCGAAAATTGAAAAAATTACCAGAGATGCGACGATATCGCATTTTCTTTTAATGTTCGGCTATAAGCTTTTTTCTCTTTATTTTCCTTTATTTTTGGTGGCGAAAAATTTTTCTTTACCCCAAATCGGCTACACTAATTTTTTGATTTATTTACCAATCGCTCTTTTTGCCCCAATAATCGGATTTTTAAATCACAGAATAAATCCCGCTGTTTTAACGGCTGTCGGAATTTTCGGATATGGAATTTATGCATTGGGAATGATTTTTTTCCCGAATCTTTTTGTTTTTTATTTATTTCAGATAATTTTGGGCATTTCAGCGTCTCTGTTTTTTGTTTCTTCTCGGGCAATTTTAATGGGTTCCAAATTAGAAAACCCAGATAGAAGTTTCGCCTGGTATTATTCAGCTCCCTCTTATGCTGATGCAATAGCGCCGGCAGTCGGAGCTCTTTTTATCTGGAAATTTGATTTCATCGGCGTTTTCGTTTTAAGTTTGGTTTTACAGGTTTTTAATGCTATTTTCTGCTTTACCAAATTAAGAAAACAAACAACTAATTTAACTGAAAATATTACGATTAAAGAATCAAACAATAATTACTTGAAAGTTTTAAGCGGTATAAAGAAAAAAGATATTTCATTTTTTATTTCTCTTTCCTTTTTAGTTTTGATGCTGGCGGGGTTCAATAATACATTTTTTGTTTTATTTTTGAAAAATCTTGGCTGGTCGCAAAACAAAATTTTATTTTTTAATTCACTATTATCTTTGGTGTTTTTGCCAATTTCCATTTGGGTAATAAAACAAGTCGCTAAATTCAAAAGCGAGATAAATGTTTCCCGCGGCAGTCAAATTACGGGTATTTTCTCGGTTTTATTAGGAGGATTAGTTAGTATTCTGAATTTTTATTTTGCGTTTTTCATATTACTCGGACAGTATATCGGGGGATTAATGGCGGGATCGGGCAGGTCGGGGTTGTTAACCGCCAAATTAAAGGAATATCCAGAAGAATCAGCTGCCGTTGATACGGTTTTTGCGCCTTTAGCCATTGCCGTAGGTTCAATAATCGGCGGTTTAATAATTGGTCCTCTTGGCTATCCTTTGATATTTATTCTCGGCGGTATTTTTATTCTTGGTGGAGGAATTTTTGGAAAAAGGTTTGCCCCCAATGTTGATTCCGCTAAAAAGGTTGCTAAAAATTAAATTTTAAGTTAAGATAAAAGAGTTAAAAATCTTAAAAAATTATGCCCGTAACAAAAATTGGAATTGATTTAGGGACTTGTAATTCAGTTGTTTTTCTTCCTAAAAAGGGGCCGGTTTTGCAAGAACCGTCAGTTGTGGCAGTGGCTATTTCTGAAAATAAAATTTTAGCTGTAGGAGAAGCAGCAAAAGAAATGACAGGAAGAACTCCCGATACTATCAGGGTTTACCGACCTTTGAAAGACGGAGTAATCGCTGATTTCAGGGTCACCCAGGCAATGCTGAAATATTTTATTGAGAAAGTTTCAGGGAGATTTCGCTTTTTGAAACCAGAATTAATGATTGGAATTCCAGCCGGAGCTACTTCAACTGAAAGGAGAGCGGTGATTGAAGCCGGAATTTCAGCCGGCGCTAAAGCGGTTTATATCGCCAAAGAACCAATTTTGGCTGCTATTGGCGCTGGTATTCCCATTAATTCTTGTTCTGGCCATATGATTGTAGATATTGGCGGGGGAACGGCAGAAGTAGCAGTAATTTCTTTGGGAGGAATAGTTTGCGCTAAATCTGCCAGAGTGGCTGGAGATAAAATTGATTTGGCAATTTCAGAATATATCAGAAAAAAATATAATTTAGCAATGGGAGAACAGACCGCTGAAGAAATAAAAATAAAAATTGGCACGGCTCTTCCTGAAAAAGAAGAGAAATTTTTGGAAATCAGAGGAAGAGATTTGATTTTAGGACTGCCGCGGACAATCAAAATTTCATCCAACGAAGTTTGCCAAGCAATTTCGGATGTTTTAGATGAAATTACCCAGGTTATTAAATTAGTTTTAAGAGATACTCCTCCCGAATTATCGGCTGATATTATGGATAAAGGAATGGTTATTTCTGGAGGGGGAGCGCTTTTAAGGAATATTGACGAAAGAATTTCTCAGTATACCGGTGTTCCTTGTTTTTTAGCCGATGAACCATTGCTTTGCGTCGCAAAAGGAACGGGAGTAGTTCTGGAGAACTTAGAAGTATATAAAAAAAGTATAATGTCTAAAAAGTAAATGATAGTGGGGCATCAAAAACAGTGGCAGTTTTTAAAAAAATCAGCTGAACTCGGAAAAATATCCCATGCTTATTTGTTTTCCGGTCCGGAAAAAGTGGGTAAAAGAAAAGTCGCTTTGGAATGGATTCAATTATTATTTGGAGAAAATGTTAAATTAGAAAAAAATCCCGATTTAATCTTAATTGAACCCGAAGAAAAAGAAATTAAGATTTCTCAAATTAGGGAACTAATCTGGAAATTGTCCTTAAAACCCTATGCTGCTCCTTTAAAAGTGGCGATAATAGATAAATCGCACTTGATGAATCAAGAAGCGCAGAATTGTTTTTTAAAAACACTTGAGGAGCCAAAAGAAAACACTTATCTGGTTTTGATTACCGAGCATCCCGATTCTTTACTTTCAACTATTCTTTCCCGTTGCCAAAGTATTAAGTTTTATCCCGTTTCCCAAAAAGAAATTGAAAATTATTTAAAAAAAGAAAAAATAAATGAGGGAAAAATCCAGGAAATATTAAAAATTTCTATGGGGAGACCCGGCAGGGCAATAGATTTTATTTCTAGTTCAGAAAAATTAGAAGAATGGCAAAAAAATATAAAAACAGCCGATAAGATTTTAAGCCTAGATTTAGCTGATAAGTTTCAATACGCCAAAGAATTGGCTCAAAAAAATAATTTAAAAGAAATTTTAGAAGTTTGGCTGTCTTATTTTAGAAATATTTTATTTGAAAAAATTAATCAAAAAAACTTAGATTCTTTAAATAAAATAAAGAAAATAATTGAAAAAATCCAAGAAACCAACTTTTTACTTTCAACAACCAATATCAATCAAAGGTTAGTTTTGGAAATATTAATGTTGGAATTGTAGCTAAATATGCAAGATAAAGAGATTATAAATTACAAAGATTTTATTAATAAAATAAAGCCCGAATTAGATAAAGTTTTTTCATTTTTAGAAAGGGAATTGGCAAAAATCAGGACGGGAAGAGCGACTCCTTCTTTAGTTGAAGATGTCGTTGTTGATTGTTTCGGCCAGCGCTTTCCTTTGAAGCAGTTAGCGGCGATTTCTATTCCGGAGCCAAAGCAGATTTTAATCCAGCCTTGGGACAAATCATACATGGAAGGAATTGTAAAATCTTTAGAAAAAACCGGCACTGGGGCGAATCCCATCGTTGATAAAGATGTAGTTAGAATAAATTTACCCCCATTGAGCGAGGAATACAGAAAAAATTTACTTCGTTTAATCTCTGAAAAACAAGAAGAAGCGAGAAAAACCATGAGGCACTGGAGAGATGATGTTTGGGAGGAAGTTCAAAATAAATTCAGGGAGGGAAAGGTGAGAGAAGACGATAAATTCAGGGCGAAAGACGAACTCCAGGATTTGATTGACGAATATGGGGAAAAAATTGAAAAAATAGGCGAAAAAAAGAAAAAAGAAATAATGGAGTGATCTTATGTTTTTAACTATTTTAATTGCTTTATTTAGTTTAATAGGGTTAGTAACACTTCACGAATTCGGCCATTTTATTATAGCTAAAAAATTCGGAGTGAAAGTGGAGGAATTCGGTATTGGTTTTCCGCCAAGAATTTTTGGGAAAAAAATAGGAGAAACTATTTATTCTTTGAATCTTTTACCCCTCGGAGCTTTTGTTAAAATGCCGGGAGAAATCGGAAAAACAGAAGACCCTCGGAGTTTTTCCAATCAGTCGGTTCCAAAAAGAGCTTTAATCGCTTTTGGCGGAGTACTTTCTTTCTGGATAATAGCGGCGATTCTTTTCAGTGTTGTTTTTAATTTGGGAACTTCGGTTGCTATCGGGGACGAAGTCAACTCAAATTTAGCAGATACTAAAGTTCAAATCACCAGTATTTCAGCCGGCTCTCCCGCTCAAATTGCGGGATTGAATCCCGGAGACGCAATAAAAGAATTAATAATTGACAATCAAAAAATTGCGGTTAATAAAATAAAAGAAATTCAAGAAATCACCAATAATAATCTAGGGAAAGAAATTACTTTGACAATTGAGAGGGGAAAGGAAGTTTTTGAAGCGAAAATTACACCCCGTTCGTCTCCTCCAACAGGTGAAGGACCGATGGGCGTTGCTTTAATCAGAACAACCATAAAATCTTATCCTTGGTATTTATCTCCTTGGCAGGGGATTTTAGCAACGGTTAATATGACTGGAGCCGTAATTGAGGGCTACGGCCAGGCAATAAAAAATATAATTGGAGGAAAGCCCTCGGGAGTTGAACTGATGGGGCCGGTCGGAGTATTTCACTTATTTACCCAAGTCAGTAAATTGGGAGTAAGTTATTTTTTGCAATTCGTTGGAATGATAGCTATTTATATTGCCATTTTCAATATTTTACCGATTCCGGCGGTTGACGGAGGCAAACTTCTTTTTCTCGGAATAGAAGCCTTAAGAAGAAGACCGATTTCCCCGAAAATTGAAGAAAGAGTTACCGCAGTATTTTTTATGGCATTAATTTTATTAATGGTTTTAGTAACAATAAAAGACGTCGCCAGATTATTTTAAAAATTTATGAGGCAATCGCAACTTTTTACAAAAACATTAAAAGAAACGCCTAGGGAGCGAGTTTTTATTAATCGTCAATTCTTTTAAGGGGAGGTTTTATTGATCAATTAGCCTCTGGTATGTATGCCCTTTACCTTTAGGTTTCCGGTTTTGGAAAAAATCAAGAACATTATAAGGGAAGAATTGAATAAAATCGGCAATTCAAGAATTATTAATGGCTTTATCATCCGGCTGAGCTTTGGAAAAAACCGATCGTTTGGAAAATGCAGGAAAAGAATTATGGAAAATAAAAAGTAGAAGGGGAAAGGATATGGTTTTAGCGATGACTCATGAAGAAACTATTGCGGCCATTGCTGCAGATATTGTTAGGTCAGATAAATGAATTACCAGTAATTGTTTTTCAATTCAAGACTAAAATAAGAGATGAATAGAGGCCTCGGGGCGGACTTCTTCGTTTAAGAGAATTCGTTATGAAGGACGCTTTATTCTTTCGATTAAGATGAAAAAGGATTAGAAAAAAGTTATTCAGAAAATGGTGGATATTTCAAAAATATTTTTAAAACAATGAAATTACAGTAATACCCGTTAAAGCCTCAACATGGCTTGGGCGGTTTCTAAGTACTCCTATGAGTTTACGGTGATTTCAGAAAGTGGCGAAGATAAAATTGATATCTGCCCGAAGTGTAAATTCGCTGCTAATTTAGAAGTAATTAAAGGAAGAAAAATATCAATGCCCACAATGTAAGGCAAAAATTAGAGATAAAAAAGGCGATTGAAGTAGGGAATATTTTTAAATTAGGAGACAAATTTAAAAGCGATGTAATATTTATTTTAAAGGCAAAAACGGAAAAAAGAATTAGTTCAAATGGGTTGCTATGGAATAGGGTTGGGAGGTTAATGGGAGCAGTCTTGAAATTTTTAATGATAAAAATGGGAATTATTTGGCCAAATTCAATTACTCCTTTTGATGTTTATTTAATTGCTTTAGGGAGTGGGGTAAAAACCATGGAAGAAAAATTAGAAAGAATTCAGAGAAGTTTATCAGATTTTAAATAAAGAAATGGCATTGAAGTATTGTATGATGACAGGAAAGAAAAAACAGCTGGGTGAAAAATTTGCCGATTGCGATTTAATCGGAATACCTACAAGAATTGTAATAAGTGAACGAACGTTGAAGAATAACAGTGTAGAGGTTAAACAAAGAGATAAAAATAAATTCAAATTAATAAAATTAAATCAAATCAAATTAAATCAAATCAAATCAAATCAAATTATGAGTTATGTTAGATAAAATTTGGAGAATATTTTCAGAAGACATTGCCGTTGATTTGGGAACAGCAACTTCTTTAGTTTATGTCCGGGGCAGGGGAATTGTTATTCATGAGCCATCAGTTGTGGCTGTAAACCAAAAAACCGGTCAGATTTTAGCCATAGGGGAGGAAGCTAAAAAAATGGTAGGCCGAACCCCAGGCCATATTGTAGCGACCAGACCCTTGGTTCAAGGAGTAATTTCTGACTTTGAAGTGACGGAACAAATGCTGAGATATTTTATTGAAAAAGCCCAAAAAAAGAAATTCATTTTAAATCCAAGACCAAGAGTGATTATTGGTATTCCTTGCGGAGTAACCGAAGTAGAAAAAAAAGCGGTGATTGATGCGGCTAAAAATGCTGGAGCGAGAGAAGTGTTTTTGATTGAACAGCCGATGGCAGCAGCCATTGGAGCAAGATTGCCGGTTCAGGAAGCAGGCGGGAATTTTATCGTTGATATTGGCGGGGGAACGACCGAAGTGGCGGTAATTTCTTTGGGAGGAATAGTCATAGCCAAATCTTTGAGAATAGCCGGAGATAAACTGAATGAAGATATTATTCATTTTGCCCAAGAAGAATATAAATTGTTAATCGGAGAAAGAACAGCGGAAAAAATTAAAATTGCCATTGGTTCGGCTTACCCTTTGAAAGAGAAAAAAGAGCTGCCGATGCGAGGAAGAAATTTAGTTACGGGTTTGCCTGAAGAGATTATGGTTTCCAATGAAGATATTAGGAAAGCATTGGAAAAATCAATAAAGCAAATTATTACTGAAATTAAAAATACAATTGAAGATACGCCCCCCGAGTTATTGGCAGATATTATGACTCGAGGAATCTGGCTGGCAGGGGGAAGTTCGCTTTTGCGAGCTTTGGATACTCTAATTACAAAAGAAACAAAAATTAAAGCCCAACTTATTGACGACCCGGTGACAGCGGTGGTGAGGGGAGCAGGTTTGGTTTTGGAGAACTTAGATGAATTACACGAAATCTTAGTGGAAACAGAAGAGTTGGAGCCGCCGAGATAAAGTGATTAGTATTTAGTAGTCAGTGATTAGGAAAAATTTATGATTTCAAAAGAAGAAGTTCAACATATTGCCAAACTTGCTCGTCTGGGGCTTACTGAAGAAGAAATTAAGAAGTTCCAAAAGGAGCTTTCTTCAATTTTAGATTATATTGAAAAACTAAAAAAAGTAGATATTTTTAAAATAGAGCCGACCAGCCATTCAATTAAAGTTGAAAATATTACCAGAGAGGATAAAGCGCGCCTCAAAGAAAAATCCGCCGATGAAGAAAAATTATTAGAATTGATGCCGGAAAAAAAGGAAAGATATTTAAAGGTGAAGTCAATTTTATAGCAGTTTGCTGGAAATCCTCGGGTAATATCCCGAGGATGAAAGTAAACTGATATGTCGTCCTCCTTTTAAGGAAACCCGCTATTTATAGCGGGGAGGACGTCATAAGCCGATATGGAATTAACAAAATTGAAAATTAAAGAAGCTCACGAAGGTTTGGTAAAAAAAGAATTTTCAGCTTTGGAACTTTGCAAATCTTATTTAGAAAAAGCAAAAAAAGAAGATAAAAAACTTTCTGCCTTTATAACAATTACCGAAGATTTGGCTCTTTCTCAGGCAAAAAAAATTGACGAGATGATTTCAAAAGAAAAAGAAATGCCGATTTTAGCCGGAATTCCCTGCGCCATAAAGGATAATATTTTGGTTAAAGAGATAAAATGCACTGCTGGTTCAAAAATCTTGGGAAACTATATTGCTCCTTATGATGCTACCGTAATAAAAAAACTTAAAGAAAGGGGAGTGGTAATTTTGGGTAAAACCAATTTGGATGAATTTGCCATGGGAAGCTCTACCGAAAATTCGGCTTTTGGCCCGACCAAAAATCCCAACGATTTAAACCGCGTACCCGGTGGTTCTTCGGGCGGTTCGGCAGCGGCGGTGGCGGCAGATTCATGTCTTTTTGCTTTAGGTTCAGATACCGGAGGGTCCATCAGGCAGCCCGCTTCTTTTTGCGGGGTGGTTGGATTAAAACCTACTTATGGAGCGGTTTCTCGTTATGGATTAATTGCTTTTGCCTCTTCTTTAGACCAAATTGGACCAATAACCAAAACAGTGGAAGATTGTAATTTTATCTTTGATGCGATAAAAGGAAAAGACCCAATGGATTCGACTAGCGTCGAATCAAATGTCAAACATCAAATATCAAATGTCAAATCTTTACGAATTGGGGTGCCGAAAGAATATTTCATAAAAGGAATGGATAAAGAAGTTGAAAAAGTAATAAAAGAAGCGATAAAAAAATATACTGAGATGGGGGTTAAAGTTGAAGAAATCAGTTTACCGCAGACAGAATATGCTTTGGCGTGTTATTATATAATTGCGCCCTCTGAAGCCAGCGCTAATTTAGCCAGATACGACGGAATAAAATACGGTTATTCAACAAGCCAGTCGGCGGATAAAAACCAGAAATTATTAGATGTTTATTTGCAAAGCAGAGAGGGAGGGTTTGGAGCTGAAGTGAGAAGAAGAATTATGATTGGAACCTACGCCCTGTCCAGCGGTTATTACGAAGCTTATTATTTAAGAGCTCAAAAAGTGAGGACATTAATCAGAGATGATTTTGATAAAGCTTTTCAAAAAGTTGATGCGATTTTAACTCCGGTTTCACCAACGCCAGCATTTAAAATTAGGAGAAAAAATTTCCGACCCCTTAACTATGTATCTTTCTGATATTTTTACCGTTTCGGTTAATTTAGCGGGTTTGCCGGCTTTGTCTTTGCCCTGCGGTGAAGTTAATAATCTGCCGGTGGGCTTGCAAATTATCGGCAAACCTTTTGAAGAAGAAAAAATTTTTGAAATCGCCAAAATTTTAGAAAATAAACATTAAATATGGATATTTTAAATTATTTGACAACAGTCCAATTTACCACCACTCTCTTGATTGTAAAAATTATTTTTATAATTTTTAGCTTGTTTTTTTTCGGATTTATAATCTTCGCCCTCGTTAAAACTCTTTGGCTAAGGCGTCTTATATATTGGGATTTACAGGAATTTTTCACTTTCCGTCCTTACGGCATCAGAAAAATTGATAAGCAATGGCTGAAAATTAAAGGAAGATTGGATACCGGCCTGGAAGGAGAATATAAATTAGCAATTATTGAGGCAGATTTATTAATAGATGATATTTTAAAAAAAATGGGTTATGGAGGAGAAACATTGGGAGAAAGATTAAGTAAATTAACAACTGTTTCTTTGCCTAACTTGGAAACGGTTAAAGAAGCCCATAAATCTCGCAACAACATTGTTCATGACCCGGATTACAGGTTGCCTTTAGACGAAGCCAGAAGAACAATAGAAGCTTATGAGAAGGCCTTAACCGATTTACAGGCTTTGTAATTTGTGTTAAGATATTTCTTCGCGGGGTAGAGAAGTAGTATCTCGTGCCGACTCAAAAGTCGGCAAGACCCCGGTGCAAATTATGTATTATGTTTATATTCTTGAAAATATTAAAGGAAAATATTATGTAGGACATACAAAAAATATTATAGAAAGATTAGAAAGACACAATAAAAATCGAAGTAATTTTACAAAAAATAAAGGAATTTGGAAAATAGTTTATACTGAGTCGTTTTTAAATAGAGGTGATGCAATGAAAAGAGAAAATTATATAAAATCACAAAAAAGTAGAAAGTTTATAAAAGGTTTAATTTCACGTCGCGGGGTGGAGGAGTAGTACCTCGGGGGTCTCATAAGCCCCAGACCCCGGTGCAAATCCGGGCCCCGCAACAAAAGAAGAATATTTTCAAGTTATAGAAGTAGTATCTTGTGCCGACTCAAAAGTCGGCAAGACCCCGGTGCAAATCCGGGCCCCGCAACAAAAAAGCCTTATACGTAAGGGTCGGGCTCGACGAAGATTTTTAATCTTCGTATAGAGCCGGCGTAGCTCAGTGGTAGAGCAGGGTCTTCATAAGGCCAAGGTCACAGGTTCGAACCCTGTCGTCGGCACATATAAAATATGGACCCATAGTGTAGCCCGGTCTAACACGTCTCCCTGTCACGGAGAAGATCAGGGGTTCAAATCCCCTTGGGTCCGCCCACACATTTTTTATCGAGAAGCCTCAAAAATCAAAAAATCGCCAATCAGGCGGTTTTTTGATAGAATTGAAATATGAAAAAGTTAATTTATCCTTACTATCCAAAATTTGTAAAAATATTTAAGAGAGAAAAAGACAAAATTTCTAAAATTATCAAGAAAAGTTGAGATTCATCATATTGGCAGCACGTCAATTCCGGGATTAGGCGGCAAGGGAATAGTCGATATAATGATTGGAATAAAAAATTGGAAAGAATTAAAAAACGTTGTTAAAAATTTAAAAACCATAGGATTTAAGCATATTCATCCGAAAGAAAAAGGCAGAGTATTTTTAAGCAAAGTTGGACCAACTAAATTAGGCGATACTCATATCCATATTGTGATAACCCCCCAAAAGCCGTATAAAGAACTCCTATTATTTAAAGATTATTTGAGAAAAAATAAAAAGGAGGTTAGAAGATTTTTTAGATTAAAGCAAAAATGGGCGGGTGATGCTAAGGGAAACAGGAAAGAATATGGCAAATTGAAAGAAAAATACATAAAAGAGATTCTCAAGAAGATTAAGAGGATACGAAAATGAAGAAGATTTATAAAAATTAATAAAAAAACAGCTATATTAATAAAATAATTATGCAACCTAACGAAGAAATATTAAAACCATTAAAGTTTGGGAATAGAATGAGAAAATACATTCTCATTCCTTATAAATTAGATTATATAAGTAGGCACGGAAATCTTAATGAGGCAATATTAAAATTCGATATGAAGACATTCAATGGGATTGAAAACGATATGGATGGTCTTTGGATGCCGGGAACAACCGAGGAAGAAAAGAAAAATCATGTGAAAAAAATAAGAAAGCAAATAGAAGACAAAAGTCGAAAGGACATGGGAAATTATTTTCCTATACTTTTTAATCAAGCATTGATTATGAGTTGTACAGTACTTGATACATTTCTTGTGGATTCATTAAAAGTTTTAACAAACAAACAGCCTAACGTGCTTAAAGGATTGGCAAGTAGAGATGATGTTTCCATAAAAGAATTAATAGATTATTCGGATTATCAAAAAATATTTAATCATATTCAAGAGAAAATTTTGAAAAGATTTGATTTTGCTGGCATAGAAAAAAAGATTAAAATCTTAAGGGGCTTAGGGATAGATATGGATACTGCACTTGGGTTAAAATTTCATTTGCCTCACTTTCGTGAAAAATATCCCAGAGGTTACGAATTTCTTTTAGATGCTTATAAGAAACGACATGAAATTGTCCACCAAGACCAACTTCCTTTAAATACTTATCAAGATTTAGAAGAAATCTGTAGCTTTTTTGATGGTTTTATGATGGATTTTGCAATTATTACTGGAAGACACTTTGTTATCCCTGTTGATTTTGAGTTATTTTTGAAAGACCCAAAAAGTGTCGATATTGATAGATAATAAAATAATCCCTTAAACCACAAGCTCTTGACCGACTACGTGAGGGTAGTAAATCAAAGACTGATTTTGGAATACTACATAAATTTGTCTTGCTAAAGCCAAAAAAGTTTTCCATCTGTCACTATCAACTCCTCCTTCCAAAAATCGCCATTTTCGGGCGATTTTTTATTCGACCCCTACACCAAAGTTAGTGTGGGGGTTTGACACAATTTTTCTAATTTGTTAATCTTAAAACTAGGAGGGATAAACCCCTCTTTTATTACAGCTATTTAACAAAAAGGAAAGGAGTGAATAATGACTGAAGAAAGAAAAAAACCAAAAATCAGATTAATTCTGGTCGGAGAAGGTCTGGATAAAATAGTTTCAGAGATAAAAAATTGCTTCGCCGAGTGGGGACACGAAATATTTATAGATAGTAGTGGAGCAAAAGAGCCTGATTTTGGGGCAATTATTACTATATTAAAGTAAAGGAAAAGATGAAATTGTTATTTTGGCAACAGTCGGTGAACAAAAAATTCAAGGAAGTCCACGAGATTTAGAAACTTTTGTTATTCGAGTGATAAATGCTTTATTTGATGAATTAGTACCACCATATATAGATAAAACCAAAGAGGAGAGGAAATGAAACCTGATCTTTCGGTTGAAATCGCTGGTATTAGAATGCAAAATCCGGTAATGAATGCCGCCGGAACTTTTGATCTTAGAGTCCTATAAAGATTTAGTTGATATACCTAAACTTGGAGCTTATGTCCAAAAAAGTATTACTCTAAGACCACGAGAAGGCAATCCACAACCAAGAATATGCGAAGTACTGGGAGGTATGATTAACCGGATTGGTTTAGAAAATGTAGGAGTGGGAGAATTTATTCATAATAAACTTCCCATTATCCATATGTTAAAACCAATCGATGTCCCTTTAATTGTTAGTGTAGCTGGGGAAAGTATTGAAGATTACCTTAATACTTCAATTGTTCTGGAGGCAAAATCAAAAGGAAGAATCGCGGCCCTAGAGATTAATGTTTCTTGTCCAAATGTTAAAAGTGGATTGGTATTCGGCAGCGATCCGGAATTACTTTGGGAGTTAGTAATGACTCTTAAGTCACGAGTTAGTTTACCTTTAATTATAAAACTAACACCAAATGTAACAAATATTGGTTTGATAGCTCAAGCGGCGGTTTCGGCCGGAGCCGACACATTTCTTTGATTAATACTGTTCGAGCAGCAGCTTATATTGCGAGAGGTCCCAGCTGGCCAATGGATAGAAGGTGGTCTTTCTGGCCCAGCCATAAAACCCATTGCTTTAGCAAAAGTTAGAGAAGTGGCAAAAGCGGTTGATGTACCGATTATCGCTATGGGTGGGATTTCTAATACTGAAGACGCCTTGGAATTCTTAATGATAAAAAATGTCTGGGCTATTGCCGTTGGCACAGCGACATTTAGAGAACCATCAACAATGGTAAAAATTATTGAAGGATTAAGCCAGTATTTAGCAGAAAAAAATTATTCCAGCATTGCCGAATTTAAACAAAAAGAGGGTATTTCTGTATAGAGATGCCCTTATTTATTTTTCTTGACAAAGTTTTTGTATTTGATAGAAAAGAAATCAGAGGAGGGTTAATTCCCTTCTTTACTATTTGTCTTATTGAATAAGATAAAAAGGAGGCGAAAGTGACGTAGTTTTTTTAACAATTGAACATGGAAAATATCCTGATAAAGTAAAAAAGAAGAAGGAGAAAATGAAAGTAGTAAAGGATCTTTCGACGGGAAAATACACGCTGACTATTTGTTTAAGGAATAGCGGGGAATTAAGAAGGCTAAAAGGGAAAGTAGTGGAGATTAAAGGTGAAAAACACTTTATTACTCATCGTTCTCCCAAAAAATCATTTGCGCCGAACACACAGGTGATTTGGCGTCGGAAGAAAAAGGAGGTGAAAACAGGTAAAAAGTAAACAACAACTAACAGAAAGGCAAAACAAAAAACTGAAAAGGAGGAAAACAAGGAAAATGTTGGCAAAAGAACGAATCATTGTGGCACTAGACGTGGACAGCCGGGAAAAAGCAAGGACTTTGGTGGAGCTTCTCTCTCCGTACGTTGGCTACTTTAAGGCCGGCCTTGAGCTTCTGACAAGCGTAGGAGCTCCGGCAGTCGTCAAGGATCTCCAGGAAGCTGGTGGAAAGATTTTTTTTGATGGGAAGTTCAAGGACATCCCCAATACTGTTGCCGGCGCTTCCAGCGCAGTAACCAAGCTGGGCGTTGATATGTTCAATGTCCATTGCTTCGGAGGGCTAGAAATGATGAAGGCCGCCCGAAAAGCAGCTGACGAAACCGCTAAGACGCTAGGCAAAAAATCTCCTATTATATTGGGAGTAACATTGCTCACCAGTCTCAATTACAACGATTTGGTCCTGCTGGGAATCTACGAGGATCTCAACATCTCCGATCCGAAAGAATTAGCGGAGATAAAGCGGAAGCGAATCGAGAGACTGGTTGGTCATCAATTGGCTTGGCTTGCCCAGGACGCTAAGCTCGACGGTGTAATCGCATCGCCCCAGGAGATTCAAGTCATCCGGAGTTATACGGAGCCAAATTTCTTGGTAGTAACCCCGGGTGTACGGCCTCTTTGGGCCGCAACCGGCGATCAAAAAAGAGTGATGACACCTGGCGAAGCTATTAAAGCTGGTGCGAATTATTTAGTTATCGGCCGACCAATCACTCAGCCACCAGCCGAAATCGGTGGCCCGGTAGAGGCAGCCAAAAAGATCGCTGAAGAAATTACCGCAGCAATGTAAGGAGGTGAAAAATGCTTAGAATAATGGGAATGAGTAAAGACGAGTTGTTAGGGCTTAGTCCGGATAGTCTTACTAGGCCTGATAATCCTCATAGATTACTGGCAGAAGAAGAGGTTGTTTACATAGCAACTGTTCTTGGTGCTTTTTGGCAATACAATTATAAAGCCGCTGAGAAAGGCAGAGTGGGGATGCATGCTATCCTTAAGTCAGAACTTCACAGCGACGGATTCTTCATTTCCAGAATTCTTTTGGAACATTGGAACATAAGATTGATATTTGCTGATCAGCTTGTGTTCAGGTTCAAGCGATTGGGAAATTTCTTTAAGCCCGATTGTGTGGCTGGTATTCCTGACGGAGCAACCGAACTTGGCAAGGATGTGGCTGGAATAATGGGCGTGAAAAATGCCGAGATGAAAAAAGTGGACGGTAAGATAATTCTGGAGAGCCAAATCGGACCCAAAGAGACTCTGTTGGGGATTGAGGATTTTTGCACAAGGGGCACCGGTTTTATAGAGGCTGTTTCAGATATTTTATCAAAACAGCCAGATGCAAGATTCTTGCCCATTGAAGGAGTTATCCTCAATAGAGGAGGCCTTAAGGAAATAAAAGTAGAGGGAGTTGAAAGGCCGTTCCAGATTGTAGCGGTTGCTGAACACCGGATTAATGACTGGAAACCGGAAGAATGTCCGCTTTGTCAAAAAGGTTCAACGCCAATCAAGCCTAAGGCAACGGATGAGAACTGGCATCTAATTACCACCTCTCAACGCGCGTGAAATACGATTCTAATATGATCGCTGGGGTCAGCAAGATTCCAGCGATTTTTTATTTCCCTCACCCCACTTTGTAGGGCGGGTTTCGTCGCTACGCTCCTTAAGTTATCCCCAGTTTTTGACTTGATTTTTGCTTAATTTTAAGGTAAAATTAAAGAATGAAGGTAGTCAAAGTTAACCTAAATTTGCTCAAAAATAAGAACCTTACCTTCGGCAAGAACCTTGATTCTGTGAGAATGCGGGCAAAAAAGGAAATAGAAAAAGCTAAAGATTCAAAAGAATTGAACGACGTTTTTAACCAATATTTAGGGAAGAAAGGAAAGCTTACCCAG
This sequence comes from Candidatus Nealsoniibacteriota bacterium, assembly GCA_963820485.1. Lineage (GTDB taxonomy): Bacteria > Patescibacteriota > Minisyncoccia > Minisyncoccales > JBGOYX01 > JBGOYX01. The sequence continues at coordinate 33,429 of CAWFZW010000003.1, read as the reverse complement.
ATTTTACGTTCTTTGGAAAAATTACCAAAGAAAAAAAGAGCAAAAATAGGCAAAAAAGCAAACGAGCTTAAAAATTTTTTGAAAATAAAAATAGAAATGAAATCAAAAAAGATGCGCCTCGCCGGTGCATCCGCCGGAGAAGCAGAGTGGTTTGATATTACTATTCCCGGAAAGAAACCTATTTCGGGGCATTTACATCCTTTAACCCAAGTGAAGAGAAAGGTTGAGGAAATTTTCCAAAATATGGGATTTTCAATTATTGAAGGACCAGATATAGAAACCGAGTGGTATAATTTTGATGCTTTAAATATTCCAAAAGACCATCCGGCTCGCGATTTGTGGGACACTTTATGGTTGAAAAACGAGAAAGAAAAATTATTACTTAAGAACTCATACCTCTCCCGTTCAAATCAGATATATGGAAAAAAATAATCCGCCATTGAGAATTATAGTTCCTGGAAACGTTTATAGAAAAGAAGCTACTGATCCTTCCCATGAATTCCAACTTTATCAGCTTGAAGGATTAATGGTGGGAAAATATATTTCAGTCGCCAATTTCAAAGCCACAATTCAGGAATTTTTAAGAAGATTTTTCGGTAAAGAAATAAAAATCAGGCTGAGGCCAGACTTTTTTCCTTTTACCGAACCCTCTTTTGATGTCAGCATGAGTTGTTTTGTTTGTGAGGGTAAAGGTTGTCAGGTTTGTAAAGAAACCGGCTGGGTGGAAGTAGCGGGAGCAGGAATGGTTCATCCGAACGTTTTAAAGAATTCGGGCATAATGCCTCAAAATAGCAGAGGCAATGGTTGGCAGGGCTGGGCTTTCGGTTTTGGTTTGGACAGATTAGCGATGATGAAATATAAAATTGGGGATATCAGATTATTTCGTTCAGGGGATCTAAGATTTTTGAATCAATTTTAAATCGTGAACCCCGTTAGAAGTCCTCGGTAGAAAAATTTTATTTAAAACTTTTCTACTTCAGGATGAACGGGGTATATAAAATAAAAAAGAAAGCTGTCTGAAATTAATTTTATTATATAAGGACAGACTTCTAACGGGGTGAAATACTCATATAATTGGCTAAAAGAATTATCAAAGACAAGATTGAAGCCAGAAAAGTTGGCAGAAATTTTAACTATGCATTTTGCCGAAGTAGAAGAAATAAAAAAACCCACTGTTCCCACACAGGAAGGAGAAGATTTTATTTTAGATATTGATGTTAGGCCGAATAGGGCCGGGGATTGTTTTTCCCACATTGGGGTTGCCAGAGAAATCGCAGCTATTACCAATTTGAAATTTCAGGACCCGACATTTATCATTCAAGAGGATAAAAATTTAAAAGCAAAAGATTTTGTCAGTATTGAAGTAAAAGATAAAAATGCCTGCCCAAGATATACAGCCAGAGTAGTTGTTAATGTAAAAGTCGGACTTTCACCAAAATATATAATAGATAAATTAAAAGCTTGCGGGTTAAGACCAATTAATAATATTGTTGATATTGCGAATTATGTAATGTTGGAAACAGGTCAGCCTCTCCATGCTTTTGATGGGGGAAAGCTGGAGGGTCAGAAAATCGTCGTTAGATTTGCTAAAGAGGGTGAAAAAATTATTACTTTGGACGGAGAAAGATACAATCTGTTTAATGATATTTTAGTAATTGCTGATGCCGAAAAACCAATAGCCATTGCCGGGATAAAAGGAGGTTTGAGCGCCGAAATTGATTCAAAAACAAAAACCATTATCCTTGAGTCGGCAAACTTTAACCCCAAGATTATTCGTCGGGGTTCTAAAATGATAGACTTAAAAACAGATGCCTCTTTAAGGTTTGAACACGGAATTTCGCCGAACCTTACCGAATTCGCCGTAAATAGAGCGGCTTATTTAATTCAGAAAATAGCCGGTGGTAAAATAGCCCAAGGTTTAATTGATACTTATCCTAAAAAAGTTTTCGCCAAAAAAAATTAATTTAGATTTAAATTATGTTAAAAGTTTACTTGGGATAGAAATTCCAAAAAAAGAAATAATAAGAATTCTTAAAAATTTGGATTTCAAAGTTAAAATTTCGGGTAAAAAGATTTTAAAAGTTCAGGTTCCCACTAAAAGATTAGACGTTGTACTGCCCGAAGATTTAATTGAAGAAATCAGCAGAATTTACGGCTATCAAAATATCCCCGTTATTTTTCCGATTGAAGCTTTAATTCCGCCAAAAAGAAACCTTGATATTTTTTGGAAAGACATTACAAAAAATATTTTAAAAGAAGCTGGTTTACCGAAGTTTATAATTACTCTTTTATTTCTGAAAAAGATGCTGAAATTTTTAAATACAATAAGAACCTCGCAAAGGGCGAGAACCTTGATTCTCGCTCCGCTCGAAATAAAAGAGATTTAATTGAAATAGAAAATCCAATAAGCTCCGATTTCCAATATCTAAGGCCGAGCTTAATTCCTAATTTATTGAAAAATATTGAAAGAAATTTCAGAAATTTCGGTGAAATAAAAATATTTGAGCTGGGAAAGATTTTTCAATCTCCCAAAACAGAAGAAAGAATGCTCGCCGGCGTAATGACTGGAGAAGTGTTCTATCAAGCTAAAGGAGTTATTGATTTACTTTTAAACAGATTGGGAATTAATGATGTTTGGTATGATGAATATTTGACCAAAAACAAAGAAAAAGAAATTTTCTGGTGGAAGGCAAAAAAAATAGCGGAAATAAAAATTAATCAAGAAAGAATAGGATTTTTAGGAGAAATTTCTCCCCATATTTTGGATAAATTTCAGATAAAATCAAAAATAATCTATTTTGAGCTCTTTTTTGAAAAATTAACAAAATTAGCCTCGGAAGAACATGAATATCAGCCAATTTCTCGGTATCCGGCAGCAGTCAGAGATATTGCTGTTTTGGTGCCCCAATTTGTGAAAGTAGAGGAAGTTTTAAATAAAATTAAGAGGATTGGCGGCAAAATCATTCGCGATATTGACCTTTTTGATATTTATGAGGGTGAAGAGTTGCCCGAGGGAAAAAAGAATTTAGCTTTTCACATAATTTATCAAGCCGAAGATAAAACCTTGTCTTCTGAAGAAATAGACGAAATTCAAAACAAAATAATTAAAACTCTGGAAAAAATCCCAGAGTGGCAAGTGAGAAAATAAGAACCTCTCGGCGAGAACCTTGAATATAAATATAAAAACCTCTCGCTTCGCTCAAGAACCTTGGATAAATAATTTAATAATATGCCAAAAAAATCTAAAAAAGTTAAAGCTGAAGAATCTTATACAGCTAAAGATATTTATGTTTTGGAGGGGTTGGAACCCGTCAGAAAGAGGCCGGGAATGTATATAGGGTCTACTGGTTCTGAAGGTTTACACCACTTGGTTTGGGAATGCGTTGATAATTCATTAGATGAAGCAATGGCCGGTTTTTGTAAAAATATTGAACTTATTCTTTTACCGGGGAACAAAGTAAAAACTACGGATGACGGTCGCGGCATTCCGGTTGACAAACACCCTCAGACAAAAAAATCAGCTTTGGAAACAGTAATGACCACTTTGCATGCCGGAGCGAAATTCGGCGGGAAGGCCTATCAGGTGGCAGGGGGTTTACACGGCGTAGGAGTTTCGGTGGTTTGTGCTTTATCTTCTTGGATGAGAACCGAAGTTTGCCGTAAGGGAGAAAAATTTTATCAAGAATATTCCAAAGGAAAAGCGAAAAATAAAGTAAAAAAAATAGGCAAATGCAAAAGCAGCGGCACTACGGTTATTTTTGAGCCCGACACTGAAATTTTTGAAGAGATTAAATTTGATTTTAAAAAAATATTAAATCACCTTAGACAACAGGCTTATTTGACTAAAGAAATTAGAATAACCCTCATTGATGAAAGAGAGAAATCCAACAAAAAGCTACAGTTTCTATTTTGAGGGGGGATTAGCTTCATATGTTAAATATTTAACTCGGGGCGTTACCCCACGACATCAAAATATTTTTTATGGATTTGGCGAAAAAAATGGAATTTTAGTTGAAGGCGCTTTTCAATATACTGAAGAATACGAATGTTTCGAAGAAAGTTTCGCCAATAATATAAATACCCAAGAAGGAGGCACTCATCTGACCGGTTTCAGAACAGCTTTGACAAAAACCTTTAATGATTATGCCAGAAAAAACGGGTTTTTAAAAGAAAATGATGAAAACTTAACTGGAGAAGATATTAGGGAAGGGCTAACTGGGGTAGTATCTGTAAAAATAAAAGAGCCTCAATTTGAAGGACAAACCAAAGCAAAATTAGGAAATCCGGAAGCGAAATCAGCGGTTGAAACAGTAATTTCCGAAACCTTAACCGATTTTTTGGAAAGAAATCCCCAGGATGCCAGAGCTGTTATTGAAAAATGCGTTCTTTCCCAGAAAGCCAGAAAAGCAGCTAAAGCAGCGAAAGAAACAGTTTTAAGAAAAGGGATTTTGGAAGGATTGGCTTTGCCGGGGAAATTAGCTGATTGCTCTTCCAGGAACCCCGAAGAATCGGAATTATTCATCGTTGAAGGTGAGTCAGCCGGCGGTTCTTGCAAAGGAGCGAGAGACAGAAAGTTTCAGGCCATTTTGCCATTAAGAGGTAAAATTTTAAATGTTGAGCGAGCGAGACTTGATAAAATTTTATCCTCAAAAGAAATTAAATCTCTAATTATTGCTTTGGGCACTGCTATTGCTGAAGATTTTAATTTGGATAAATTAAGATATCATAAAATTATTATAATGGCTGATGCGGATTCAGATGGAAATCATATCCGAACTTTAATTTTAACGCTTTTTTATCGCTATTTTAAACCCATTATTGAAGGAGGATATTTATATATTGCTCAGCCTCCGCTTTACAAAATTCAGGCCGGAAAAAGAATTGAATATGCCTATACCGAAGGAGATAAAGCCGAAGTTGTAGATTCTTTCAAAAAAGAAAGATCTTCGGAAATAAATATCCAACGCTATAAGGGTTTGGGAGAAATGAATCCTATAGAATTGTGGGAAACAACCATTAGTCCAGAAAATAGGGTATTACTTCAAGTGAATATTGAAAATGCCAGAGAGGCAGATAAAATTTTTGATATTCTGATGGGAGATGAAGTCTTGCCAAGAAAGAAATTTATCCAAACCCACGCTAAAAAAGTAAAGAATTTAGATATTTAAAAAATCTTACCCTTCACCTTTAATTAAAGGTGAAGGGTTGACATCTAATTTCCTTCGGGTAATATAAAAACCGAAGGCCGTCAGGCCGTTTTTTAAATCATCAATATCAAAATATGAAATTTTTTACCAAAATTATGATTCCCATCTTCGGTGGGACCCTGATAATTTTAAATACATATGAATTTTAAAAATATACCATTTAAAATTATCACTTTTTTAAAAGAAGTTAGATTAGAGATGAAAAAAGTTAATTGGCCAACCAGACAAGAAACGATAAGGTATACTTTAATTATTCTTGGTATCTCAGTAGCTATTGCCATGTTTTTAGGTTCTTTAGATTTTGCATTTACAAGAATATTAAACGAAAAATTTTTACTAATAAATAATAAGTATGCCGAAAACAAGAACTTCACCCAAGAAAAAAACTGGTATGTCATTCACACTTATTCTGGTTATGAAGACGCTGTAGCGAATAATTTGCGACAGCGCATTGAATCATTGGGTATGGAAGATAAAATCTTTAATGTTATTGTCCCAAAGGAAAAAAAGATTAAAATAAAAGATGGAAAAAGAAAAGTAATCGAAGAAAAAATTTATCCGGGATATGTTTTAGTGGAAATGGTTGTCACAGATGATTCTTGGTATGTGGTTAGAAATACTCCAAATGTTACCGGTTTTGTTGGAGCCGGCACGACCCCAGTTCCGGTTTCAAAAGAAGAGATTGAAAATTTGAAAAAAAGAATGGGAGTAGAAGAGCCTCAATATAAGATTGAGGCTAAAATAGGGGATTTGGTGAAAATTACCGATGGTCCCTTTAAAGATTTTGACGGAAAAATTTCTGAAATTGACGAAGAGAAGGGAAAAGTAAAAGTTTTGGTCAATATTTTCGGTCGAGATACTCCTGTAGAATTAGATTCGTTACAAATTAAAAAAGTTTAAGTAAAAACGAAAACCCCGCCCTCTATACACGCGTTATAATTTATCAAGCTTAGAGGGCGGGGTGCTCGAATTAATTATAATTAATTATAACAAATTCTCGTATGGCAAAGAAAATTAAAGCAATTGTGAAACTTCAAGTTCCAGCCGGTCAAGCAACTCCCGCTCCACCAATCGGCCCATCTTTGGCTCAACATAGTTTAAATATTATGGATTTTTGCCAAAAATTTAATGAGGCAACAAAGAGTCAAACAGGTTGGACTTTGCCAGTTGAGATTACGGTTTACGAAGATAGAACTTATGATTTTATAGTAAAGCAACCCCCAGCTTCTGAATTATTAAAAAAAGCAGCTGCAATTGAAAAAGGTTCTGGCGAGCCGCAAAAGACCAAAGTTGGTAAAATCACTAAAGCGGAATTGAGAAAAATTGCCGAGCAAAAAATGGTGGATTTAAACTGCGACAATATTGAAGCAGCAGAAAGAATAATTATGGGTACAGCTAAACAAATGGGAATTGAAATTGAATAAGGTATAGCAAAGTGAAACTTTGATATATCAAAGTAAAGTTTGCTATAATAAATTAAAGTATGATACTTTCAGACAGAGACATTAAGAAGTACTTACAGGAAAGGAAAATTTTAATTTTCCCCGAACCAAATTTTGATGAACAATTAGGTCCTTGTTCTTTGGATTTAAGACTTGGCAATAATTTTAAAACTTTTAGACCCACCCAATACCCTTATTTGGATTTGAAAAGAAAAACAAGTTTTGAGGAAGTGATGGAAGAAGTTATTGTAGATGAGGGAGCGCCTTTTATTCTTCAACCCAAAGAATTTGTTATCGCAGTCACTAAAGAAGAATTTATTTTACCTGATGATATAATGGCTCGGCTTGATGGCAGAAGTTCTTTGGGGAGATTGGGTTTGGTGGTACATTCAACGGCCGCGAGATTTGATCCTGGCTGGAAAGGAAAAGCAGTGATGGAATTGGGCAATCTTGGTATTATGCCGATTATTTTATATGAAGGAATGAGAGTTTGCGCTTTGACTTTTGAGACGCTTTCTTCTCCGGCTGAAATTCCTTATTTAAAACACAAAGATCATAAATATGCGGGTCAAAACAACTCCACAGCCAGCAGATTAAACGAAGAACCCAAATAATATCTTAGGATAAATTTTTTGACAGATTTTATAGCGAGCGGTACGCCGCTCGATATATGGGATCTATTATTCCCTATAAAATGAAACCCCTTTTAACTTCTGATTTAAAAGTGAAATTTTTAGGAATTACTCCGGTTCTGAAAGACAGAACCGGATTTTTAACTCCTCAAGAAATAGCTGCTTTTTCAGCCTTGTTAACTTTCAAAGGGAAATCGGTAAATAATTTAGTAAAAGAAACTCTTAAAAAAGGGCAAAAAGTAAACGATAAAGTTAAGACAATTTTACTACGTTCTTCCCTAAGAGGTCACGCTTCAATCGCTACTACCCCCGTTATTTCAATAACTTATGAAGGCAGCAAATTTATAGACTGGGCTTTAACCGGTCTCTATTTTTCTTCTTCCTTGGTTTCTTCAGGAAGAAGAACAAATACTACAGAAAAAGATATGGTCTACACGAAAGAAATTTATAGAAATAAGAAGGCAAGGGAAATATATCGTCGCGCTTCGGAAGAAAACATCGAGCTCCATAATTATTTTTTATCAGAAGGTATTGGTAAAGACGAGGCGCGAAAGATTTTGCAGCAGGGCATATACGGAACAGGCATAATTCAGTTGCCGGTTGAATCAATTGTCGGAGTAAAAAGAGAATACGAAGCGGAAAAAGAATGGATGCCAGAAGAAATAGGCCTTTTATTGAGAGAAATTGAAAAAAACTCAAAAAATTTGGGAATTGATCTTCTTTTTCCTACTAGGGAAGCAGCTCCCCGGAATATTTATCCTTATCCGAACATTTTCAAAGACCCATCAAATTTAAATATAGTGAGGGAATTAAGAAAAAAAGAAAAATTAAAAAATTGGTCAAAAATAATATCAGCTGAAATTTTAATAACTAAAGGATTGAAGAAAAAAATAAAAGAGCTTAAAGAAAAAAGAAAAACAGTTTTTGCTTCATCAAAAAAAATTAAAAAAAGCTGGCTGGATCTTTTGAAATTAAATCAGGAAATCTTCCGCGATTACAATTCCAGCCTGTGTTTAAAAATTCTTTCAACTGTTCCTGTTTGCATTTGGACAGAGAAAAAAAGGCATAGAACTTGTCACCAAGTTATAGAATCTCTTTATTTCTGCGTCGATAGAGCTGCAGGAATATTCCAAAAATTTGAGAAACAGATTAAATCAAAAAAGATCAACAGGGCTGTAATCGAGGGGATTGAAGAAATTTTTTCCATTCCTCCTTCGATTAAGAGTAATAAAGAATATCTTGAAAAATATCTTTCGGTTGCTCTAAAAGCATTTATGGCTTATAAAAATCTTATTAGGATAGGTATTAAACCTCGCGAAGCCGTCTTTTTAGTGCCCAGAGCTGTAAAAATTGATATCCTGCAAGAATACGATTTATATAACTTTTTAACCGGCTATTATCCTTTAAGGCTTTGTAAAACTGCAGAAGAGGAAATACATAGGAACAGCTGGCGAGAATTGGTTCAAATTAAAGACGTTTTAAAAAAGAAAAATGCCAGTTTTTTAAGCGAATTGGTTGGGCCAAAATGCCACATTATTGGTTTTTGTCCAGAGGAAAAAAACTGCGGTTTAATCCTGCCTGCCGTGAAACATTATAACGAAAAGTTTCATCAAGAAATGCAGAAAGAATTAAAGAGAAAATTCGAAGAAAATTTAAAAAATTTAGGAACTAATAAAAAAAACAATTAAAATAAATTTTATTTTTAAAAAATAGAAAAATAAATTGAGGAGGAGTTTTCTTAAATAAAAGATCTTTTATATTATAAATTAAACCGAAGCACAAAAATCCTTATATGCTTGGTAAATTTTTGAAAGGAGGAATAGAAAGAATGAAAAAGAAGCAAATGGTAGTCGTTGCAGCAATTGTTCGAGAAGGCGAGAGATATTTAATTACCCAAAGGCCAACAGGCACACATTTACCTCTAAAGTGGGAATTTCCCGGAGGAGAGCTTAAATTCGGCGAGACGCCCCGATTTTGTTTAAGGCGGGAAATAATGGAAGAGTTGAATATAGCAATTATAGTAGGTGAGCTTTTTGGAGTGTCATCTCATATATATGACGAAGCAAGGCATGTAATCTTGTTAGCTTACTTGTGCGAATTTGTCCCAGGAGAGATTAAAGAAGGTATAAATTACCGCTGGGTTACTCCTGATGAGATGAATAACTACGATTTCTGCGAAGCTGACATCTATTTTGTTAAGAAATTACAGGGAAAAGAGATATAAGATGAAAATAGTAATTTGAGAAGATGGTTTAATGTATAGATAGCTCTCGTTTTTTCGAGAGCTTTTTATTTTGGAGAAATTTTGATAAGATTAAATATAAATATGAATATAGAGAAACTCATTGACCAAACGTTTTTAAAAAAGGATGCTTCTGACGAGGAGATAAACAAGGTTTGTGAAGAAACAAAGAAATATAATTTTCGGGGGCTTTGCGTTTTTCCGAAATATACTAAATTGACAAAAGAATTATTAAAAGATACCGATATTAAGGTTACCACTTTGGTTGATGAACCAACCGGTGCGAGTTCCCACAAAGATAGAATAAAAATAGTTCAAAAAGCCAAAGAAGATGGTTCTGATGAGGTTGATGTGGTAATGAAAATAGACGCTTTTAAAAACGGAAAATATGGAGAAGTTTTAAGTGATTTGAAAGAAATTGCTAAGATTTTACCGACAAAAGTAATTATTGGTTCAGGCTATTTAACTGATGAAGAAATTAAAAAAGCTTCAGAAATTGTCAAAGGGGCGGGGGCAATTTGCGTTAAAACCGCGACCATAGATGATCCTTTAGACCATTCGGAGTTAACTGAGAAAGCCAAACATGTGAGAATAATGAGAGAATCAGCGCCAGGATTATTAATTAAAGCTGCGGGTTCAATCAGGACTTTCTCTGATTTTAAAATGATGGTTGAATCTGGAGCTGATATTATTGGAACGAGTTCCGGAGTAGAAATTGTCAAAGAAGCACAAGGAGAAAAAATTTCCAATATAGAAGATTGGAAAAAAATAGAGTAGGGTTTAAAAATTAGAAATTATTATTTATGCCTTATATACCCACAATAGGTTTAGAGATACATATTGAGCTTAATACCAAATCAAAGATGTTTTGTTCTTGTAAGAATGACTCCGATGAAAGACAACCAAATATTAATATTTGTCCTATTTGTACGGCTCAGCCCGGAACTTTGCCGGTTATAAATAAAGAAGGTATTAGAAAAGCAATAAAGACGGGTTTAGCTTTGAATTGCCAGATTTCAGAATATTCAAAATTTGACAGAAAAAATTATTTTTATCCTGATTTGCCAAAAGGATATCAAATAAGTCAGTATGACAAACCTCTATGTGTTGGAGGTTTTCTAGAATTAGACGGTAAGAAAATTAGGTTCATGAGAGTCCATTTAGAAGAAGATACTGCCAGATTGGTTCATCCCGAAGGTACAGACCATTCTTTAGTTGATTTTAACCGAGCTGGAATTCCTTTAATGGAATTAGTTACTGAACCCGATATAACTTCGGCAAAAGAGGCAAGAGAATTCGCCCAAGAACTTCATTTAATTATGCATTATTTAGATGTTTCTGACGCTGATATGGAAAAAGGTCAAATGAGAGTGGAAGTAAATATTTCGCTTAGTAAAAAGGAAAGGGAATTAGGGACTAAAGTAGAAATTAAAAACTTGAATTCTTTTCGGTCGGTAGAGCGAGGGATTGAATATGAAATTCAAAGACAAACCGAATTATTGGAAAAAGGAGAAAAAATTATCCAGGAAACTCGGGGTTGGGACGACGCAAAAGAGATAACAGTTAGCCAGCGAGAAAAAGAAGAAGCTCATGATTATCGCTATTTCCCTGAACCCGATTTGCCGCCGCTTCATCATTTAAAAGAATTTATAACGGAACGAAGTTCCGATATATCAAACCGTCCGTTTGTTATTGACGCTATCAGAGCCGAAATTCCTGAACTTCCCCAGCAAAAAAGAGAAAGATTAAAAAGAGAGTATCAATTAGACAAAAAAAGTGTTGAAATCTTTGTCTATAATAAAGATTTGGGCGAGCGTTTCGAAAATTTAAAATCTTATTTAGATAAAGTAAAACCAGAAGAAAAAAAATTAAATTTAATTAAATTATCTTCTGATCTTTTAATAAATACCAAAGCGAAAGATTATAATATTCCACCTAATAATTTTTTTCAACTTGTGACGATAATTGCCGATGGAAGGATATCTAGCACGGTGGCAAAAACGATTTTACAGGATATAATTAGTAAAAATCCCCTGGACGTAATTAAAGAAAAGAAATTAGAGCAGATAAGCGACACTGGAGAATTAGAAAAAATAATAAAAGAAGTTATAAAAAATAACCCTAAGGTTGTTGAAAATTATAAAAAAGGAAAAGTTGCCTCTTTCCAATTTTTAATCGGTCAAATAATGGCTCAAACCAAAGGAAGAGCAAATCCTCAAATAGCTAGAGATATTTTGAAGAAGATATTGACAGAAAAATAATTTGATATTATAATTTAGGATTCAAAAAGTACTTTTAAAGGAGATAATTAATTTGAAAATTAATCTTAGCGGGAAACGAGTTTTAGAAATAACTATTGGTAGTATCGGAAAGCCGGCGAGAATCATATTGTGGTTTAAAAAAGGAAGCAGGAGAAGGACAGATTTTCGGAAAGAAATAAGGTCTTTTTTAAGAAAAAAGGGTATTTTTATTGCTTTTCGTTGTCTTGGAACAGGTTTCTTTTATGTAGACACCGAAACGCCAATAAAAATATTAACGTTACTTCAATTTGCCTGTTGGTTAGAATATCAAAAAAAATAAAAGAGGAAAATTATCCTCTTTCTTTTTTTAAAAAACTTTTGACTAATTTTTTGGTTCTTTTATAATTTTTAATCCAATTTATCCTTTTGTCTTTTTTAAACCAAGTCATTTGGCGTCTGGCAAAATGCCAGGTGTTTTTATTTATATTTTCAATAGCTTCAGCTAAGGTAATTCTTCCGTCTAAATACTCAATTATCTCCCGGTAGCCAATAGCATCAAAAGTTGATAAATTTTTATTATATTTTTTGATTAAATTTTTAACCTCTTTCACTAATCCTATTTTAATCATTTTAGTCGTTCTCTTCTTTATATTTTCTATTAAAATTTTCTTATCGGGATTTAAACCGATTTCCAAAATATCAAAGAGAGTTTCTCCTTTTTTTCTTTGTTGAGAGAAAGGTTTTTTAGTTTTTATGGCTATTTCAAGAGCGCGAATAACCCGACGAGGATTATTTTGGTCAATAATATAAGCTGCTTCAGAGTCGGCCTTGATAAGCTCTTCATAAACGCTTTTTAATCCCTCCTTTTCGATTTTTGACTCTAATTTCTTTCTTAATTTCCAGTCCGGTTTTACTTCGGGAATTTCCAAATTATCAACAACGGCTTTAATATATAAGCCGGTTCCGCCGACCAAAAAGGGAATTTTTCCGGATTTGATGATTTTATTAATTACTTTAATTGCCTCTTTTTTATATTCAGCAACCGTGTAATGCTGGCTCGGTTTTTTAATATCAATTAAATAATGTTTAATTAATCTTTGTTTTTTTTTCGTCGGTTTTGCCGTGCCAATATCCATTCCTTTATAAACTTGCCTTGAATCAGCAGAAACAATCTCGCCATTGAATTTTTTAGCTAATTTAACGGCTAATTCCGACTTTCCCGAAGCCGTAGGACCCAAAATAACAATGAGTTTTTTATTTTTCATTTTTTTCTTTTATTTTTTAAAATAATATTATTCAATATTTTCCAGCGCCTTTGTTTTTCCTTAAGTAATACATTATCTTTTAATTTAAAAGCGGCGGTTCCTGAACGGGGTGAATATTTAGAGATATAAGCTAAATTAAATTTAATTTCTTTGAATAATTTTACCGTATTTTCAAATTGTTTTTTGTTTTCTCTCGGAAAACCGACTATAACATCGGTTGATAAATTAATATCGGGGATTTTTTTGCGGATTTTTTTAACCAAACCCTTATATTGTTCTACCGTATAAGGCCTGTTCATTCTTTTTAAAACTTTATTATCTCCGGACTGAACTGGCAAATTTAAGTACTTGGCGACTTTTTTTGATTTAGCCATAACTTCGATTAATTCATCTGAAAAATTCTTAGGATGAGGACTCATAAATCTTATTACAAAATCGCCGAGAATATTATTAACCATTTTCAGTAATTTAGGAAAATTAATTAAAGAATCAGCGGGGGAGTGATAGTCATTTACATTTTGACCCAAAAGCCAAATCTCCCTTGCCCCATTAGAAATAGCATTTTTAACTTCTTTTAAAACTGATTTGTGGTCACGACAAAACAAATAACCTCTGGCATAAGGAACAACACAATAAGTGCAAAAATTATTACAACCATTAGAAATGGGAACAAAAGCTAAAGATTTATTTTTACACTTAGGCGGATTATTGAAATAATTTTTATTTTCCCAAATTTCATCAAATTTTTTTCTGAATTTTATTTTATCTTTTTTTAAAATGCAACCCGTCAAAACGGTTTTGAGTTTTGAAGTTTTGAGCTTTGAGCTTGGCAAAATCTCTGATTTTGCCGTAAACCCTGTCAACTGCCGATTGTCTGACCGAACACATATTAACCACAATTAAATCCGCCTTTTCTATTTTTGAAACAGGCTTATATCCTTCTTTTTCTAAAACCGCAGCAATCCTTTCCGAATCACGTTTTATTCATCTGACAGCCAAATGTAATAATGTAATATTTTTTCATTTAACTTTTTCAGATTATCACAAAAAAACAGCCCCGACAAGTCGAGGCTGTTTTTTTGTGAATTTAATGTATTTCTTCTTTTTTCTCTTTCAAAAAATATCTCCATTGCTCTAAAAATTCCACGAAAACCTGGAAAGGCATATCAATTAAAAAATTCATAAAAACAACGATTACGTTATATTTCGCCCATTGACCCGACAGCCATTTGCCGACTCTAATAATAGGCAAAGCAAAAAGGTCAAAGAAAAAGGTAAAAATAGTTTCTTTTTCTTCTATAATATCTAATTCTTTAGACCTTTCCCTAATTCTCACGCCGGCAAAAGAAATTAAAGAAATAAAAATAAGAAAGATTATTATGGAAAGAATTCCAAATTCTATTTTTTGAAGCCCCCAGAAAATCAAACCAAAAGAGACAACGAAAGCTGAAAGATAAAAAATAGTAATGATAGTATTTATAATAAATCCTCTTTTTGAGCGCGGTTTTATCTCATAAACATCTTTTCTTTCAGTTGTGTAGACATTTTTCATTACCTCCATTATAACCACTTGGAAATTTTCTTTTTTGGGAGGTCTGATAGATAAAACAATGAAAAACATTAAAAGTGGTGGAATTACAATATTAAACCCCAAAGCGGGATAAGAAAATTGGCCGGTTACATACTTATCAAAAGGAATTTCAATCGCTAAAGCCAATAACATTTTGGTAATGAAAATAGATAGTGTTGCGTAAAGAGCTGCCCGGCTTAATCTTTCTTTGAGCGTTCCCAACCTTTTGTTATAGGCGGTTTGAATTTGACTTTCTAAAATTTCAGGATTATCTAAATTTTTCTGGCTTTCTGAAGGATTGGCTGAAATTATATCGTTTAGAATTAAAAAGGGAGTGTCGTATTTTTCGCAAATTCTATAAAATTTTTCAGCCAAAGGATGAAAAACTGTTTTTTCAAGTTTTTCCCAGATTTGATAAATGTTTTTTGTTATTTCTTCCAAGAGTGAGGAAGGAAGATTTTTCCAATCAATATATTCTCTTTTTAGGAGGTTGTAATAAATTAAAGGCGGGTCAAATTTGAAAAGAGCTTTTTGAATAGCGACATAAATTTGAGTTTCTTTTTCAGCTTCTGAAATTTTAATTACAGCACTTAATTTAATTCTTTCTTTCATTATCTCTTCCATATATTCAATTAAAGCAATTTCTCTCTGGGGAGGGTCTAAAATTGCTTCAACTTCACAGGCAGCCACTCCTAAAATCCAGTCATAAAGCTGAAATTTTAATTTTTCAACCGAAGGAGAGGGAGCATTTTCAAGAATAAAAATATATTTATCAATCGCTTTTTGAACCTCTAAAATTTTAGATTCTTCAATTTTATCATTCGGAAAATGACCTCCTCGGATTAGTTCTGACACTAAGTGGGTGGCAATATCATCTCCGTTTTGCTTTAAAAGTAATCTTCTTTTTAAATTTCTTTCAATTGCCGCTTTTCTCATCAGATGCTCTTCCCGCCAATCGACAACCCCCCTTATTTTTTCATAAAAAGCAGCCACCCTTGACGCGACCTCATCCACGTGAATTGTGGCTGAATTTCCTTTTGGCTGTAAAGATTGGTGCCAAACCTGATAGCGGGAGATTAATTTTCGCGTTGGTTGAGATAGTTCTGACATATTATTTTTTACCCTCACTTTCTACAATATGCGAAGCATCCAAGATTACAATTTTTGCTGTAATCTTAAAATATGCGAAGCATCCAAGATTACAATTTTTGCTGTAATCTTATTTTAACCTTTTTTAAGAATTTAGTTAATCTTATCTGTCCGATGTCGCCTTTTCCTCTTTCTCTTACTCTGATTGATTTTGATTTTATTTCTTTATCGCCGACAACTAATAAATAGGGAATTTTTTGTAATTCGCCTTCCCTGATTTTTTTTGAAACAGTTTCGTTTTCATCTTTTAATTCAACTCTTAGATTATTTTCTTTTAAAAATTCAACAATTTTTTTAGCATATTTTTCGTGGCGGGAGCCGATCGGTATTATCCAAATTTGAACGGGAGAAAGCCATAATGGAAAAGCTCCGCCGTAATGTTCAATCATAACTCCAATAAATCTTTCCATAGAACCAATCAATGCCCGGTGAATCATATAGGGTTTTTCCTTTTTTCCTTTTTTATTGACAAAAGTAATATTAAATCTATCGGGCAGATTAAAATCAACTTGAATGGTAGTGCATTGCCACTCTCTTCCTAAACTATCTTTAATTTTGATATCAATTTTTGGGCCATAAAATACACCTCCCCCTGGGTCAATTTGAAATTTTAATTTTAGCTTTTTTAAGACATATTTGAGAGAATTAGTGGCCTTAATCCATCCTCTTTCTGTGCCGGCATATTTTTCTGGTCTGGTAGAAAGATAAATATTAAAATCTTTAAAGCCGAATGTTCTTAAAATTTTTAAGCCTTCTTTTAAAAGTTTAGTTAATTCCAAACTTAATTGGTCGGGAGCGCACCAGACATGGGCATCGTCTTGGGTAAATCCTCTCACTCTAAACAAACCATGAAGGGTTCCCGACCTTTCATGTCTGTAAACCGTTCCAAACTCAGCTAATTTAAAAGGTAAATCTTTATAAGAGCGGATTTTTAACTGATAAATTTTTGCATGAAAAGGACAATTCATCGGTTTTAATAAGTATTTTTCACCTTCAATATCAATGGGAGAATAGATGTTTTCTCGATAAAGCTCCCAGTGACCGGAGGTTTTCCAAAGAGCCAATTTTCCAATGTGAGGAGTGGTAATAAATTGATATCCTTGCGAAATCAATTCTTTTCGTAGATAATCTTCAATTATATTTCTCATAATTTCACCCTTTGGTATCCATAAAGGAAGGCCTGCTCCAACTTCTTCATCAAATAAAAATAATTCTAATTTTTGGCCTAAAGCGCGGTGGTCTCTTTTTTCGATTTCAGCTTCTTTTAAAAGAAAAACATCTAATTCTTTTTTTGATTTAAAAGCCAATCCATAAATTCTGGTCAGCATTGGTTTTTTTTCATCGCCTTTCCAATAGGCGCCAGCAATTCTGGTAAGTTTGAAACCATCAAGGGGAATTTCTTTTGTTGATTTGACGTGAGGTCCTTTACAAAGATCAACAAAATATCCGGTTTCATAAATCTTAGCTTTTTTTTCTTTTAACTCATCAATCAATTCCAATTTAAAAGGTTGTTCTTTAAATAATATTTTTACTTTATTTTTCTCTAAATTTCTAAACTTAAATTCTAAATTTTTTCTAATAATTTCTCTCATTTTTTCTTCGATTTTCGGTAAACCTCCTTGTGTTAAAGGAGTTTTAAATTCAAAATCATAATAAAAACCATTATTAATTGCCGGTCCCATGCCAAAACGAGTTCCGGGATATAATTCCTGAACTGCAGCAGCTAAAATATGAGACAACGAATGGCGAACTTTTTCAATCATATTTCTTTAATTTCTTCAATATTTTCGCAAATTAATTTCGGGACGCCGTCTCGGTTGTCAACTCTTCCGGAAACAAAGACAATTTTATTTTCCTGGAAAGCGGCCGGATTTCTTTCAATTACCCCTGGAAAAACAATCACTTCAATTTTATCATTAAGGTCTTCCAGTCCGACGAAAAGCATCGGCCTTCCGTTTTTGGTAATAATTTTTTTGATTGAAGAGACAATTCCGCAGATTTTAACGTTCCGATTTATAAAACTATTTTTTACTTTATCGATGGTTAATGATTTCTTGGCGATGACATTTTTAAAATTTTCCAAAGGATGAGAAGTGACAAAAAGACCCAGTAATTCTTTTTCCCAATTTAATTTTTCAGCTTCAGTCGCTGGTTTAACTGAAACAAGTTGGAAATTTGTATTATGGGTTGTTTCATCAAAAAGACCTTTCTGTCCGTTAGATTTTGTCTTTTGGGTTTCTCTGGCTGTTTCCAGCAACCTTTCTAAGTTATCTAACAGCTGCCTTCTCTCGGCTAATTTATCAAAAACCCCAGCTCTAATCAAGCTTTCAAGGGATTTTTTATTTAAATCTTTTGAGTTCACTCGGCTGATAAAATCAAATATAGATTGATATGGGCCTGTGTTTTTTCTTTCTTTTACAATCGCTTCCACCACGTTCCAGCCGACATTTTTTATGGCCGTAAGTCCAAAACGGATATTTCTGGGCCCAACCACTGTGAAATTTGCCAAGCTCTCGTTAACGTCCGGAGGTAAAACTTCAAGTCCCATTTTCTTGCATTCTGATATTAAAAATCCGGCTCTCTCTACGTCGGCTTTTTCCGACGTTAAAAGGGAAGCCATAAATTCAACCGGAAAATGAGCTTTAAGATAGGCGGTTTGATAAGCAATTAAAGCATAAGCTGCGGCGTGAGAGCGGTTAAAAGAGTATTTGGCAAAAGGCTCAATCCAATTCCAAATTTTTTGGGCGATATCGTCTTGAATTCCGTTTTTTACCATACCTCCAATAAATTTTTCTTTTTGGTCCATCAATAGCTTTCTGATTTTTTTACCGATAGCTTTTCTTAAAATATCAGCTTCAGCTAAAGAAAAACCGGCTAACTCTTGGGCGATTTTCATCACCTGTTCTTGATAAACGCAAATTCCGTAAGTTGATTCCAAAATTGGCTTTAATTTCGGATGCAAGTATTCTATTCTTTTTTTCTTATATTTTCCCTCAATGTAATCAGGGATTAAAGCCATGGGACCGGGACGATACAAAGCCACCATGGCGACAATGTCTTCAAATTCGGTTGGTTTTAATTGCTTCAAATATCTTCTCATTCCGTCCGATTCCAGTTGGAAGACGCCGATTGTTTCTCCTTTTTGAAATAATTTGTAAACCTCTTTGTCGTCTAAAGGAATATTTTCAATGTCAATTTTCTTGCCTTGGACTTTATAGATTCTGGATAAAGTATCTTCAATGATGGTTAAATTTTTGAGACCAAGAAAGTCCATTTTTAAAAGTCCCAAATCTTCAATTGATTTCATCTCGTATTGGGTGACTATTACTTCATCATCTTGGGTGGGATGTTGGAAAGGAACAATATTATCTAAGGGTTCTGCCGAAATTACCACGCCACAAGCATGAGTTGAAGCATGGCGGGCGCAACCCTCCAGTTTTTTGGCAAAATCAATTAATTTTTGAATTTTTGGGTCAGATAAATAAGCCTGCCGGAATTCCGAAACTTGAGCTAAAGTTTGGTCTAAGGTTAAGCCGAAAGGAATCATTTTGGCAATTTTGTCGCAATCGCTGTAAGGATAACTTAAAGCTCTGCCAACGTCTCTGACCACGGCTCTGGCCGCCATTGTCCCAAAAGTAATAATTTGAGCTACTCTGTTTTTGCCGTATTTTTGGGCAACGTATTCTATAACTTCATCTCTTCTGCGGTCAGCAAAATCAAGGTCAATGTCAGGGAGAGAAATTCTTTCTGGATTTAAAAACCTCTCAAATAAAAGATTATATTTGAGAGGGTCAACATTGGTGATATTAAGTAAATAGGCGACTAAAGACCCACCGGCTGAACCTCGACCAGGCCCGACTACGATTCTGTTTTCTTTTGCCCAATTAACAAAATCCTGGACGATTAAAAAATAAGACGCAAAGCCGGTTTGGGTAATAACTCCCAATTCATAATTCAATCTATCAATAACTTCTTTAGTTGGATTTTGGCCGTACCTTTTTTTAATTCCTTCAAAGCAAAGGTCTTTTAAATATTCATCAGTTGTTTTTCCATTCGGAGTTTCAAATTTCGGCAGTTTTATATCGCCGAGTTTTAACTGAAAATTACACGCCTCAACAATCTTTTGGCTGTTCTCAATCGCTTCTGGATAATCTTTAAAATCTTTTATCATTTGCTCGGGACTTTTCATTGAAAAATCATCAGCTTCCATTGTCAATCTTTCCGGGTCGTCTGGTTTAGCCCCCGTATTAATTAGCATCAAAATATCCTGGGCCGCAGCGTCTCCCGACTTTAAATAATGACAGTCGTTGGTGGCGACCAACGGAATTTTTAATTTTTTAGAAAGAGAAACTAATCCTTTGTTGATTTTTTTCTGTTCTTCTATGTTTGGATGATGCTGAATTTCCAAATAAAAATTATCTTTGCCAAAAATTTCCCTATAAAAAAGAGCAGTTTTTTCTGCCTCTTCTATTTTATTCGCCAAAATCAATTGGGGAACTTTTCCCGCAAAACAAGCCGACAAACAAATTAAGCCTTCCGAATGCTGGGCCAATAATTCTTCATCAATTCTCGGTTTGTAATAAAATCCTTCTAAATGAGCTTTGGTAATTAATTTTACTAAATTCTTATAACCCAACTCATTTTTAACCAACAAAATCAAATGGTATCTTTTATCATCAATGTTCGGCCTTTCTTGAGTCATTTTCTCAAAAGCCAGGTACATTTCAGCTCCGATTATGGGTTTAATTCCTTTTTCTTTTGCTTTTTTATAAAATTCTACTGCTCCATAGATAACCCCGTGGTCAGTCAAAGCCACTGAATCCATTCCTAATTTCTGGCAATAATCTAAAATTTCATCAATTTTTGGCAGACCGTCTAAAAGGGAATAGTGCGAATGAACGTGTAAATGGGTAAAATTCGCCATAATTAAAAAACCTTAGTTTAAGTGATTATATCATTCTACAGAATTTTTTATCAAAAAGGAAGGGATAAACCGCTCAACAAGAATAAAATATTTATCCACAACTTTCCTTGACAATTGTTTTTGGTATAATTAGATAATGAGAAAATTTCCAGTATTTAATTTAATCTTAGTTTTACTTTTTCTTTTTTTAATTCCCTTTTTAACTAATGCAATAGAGTTTGGGCCATATACCAAATTTCAAAGTCTTTTTGAGATTTTCGATTCAATTAGAAAATTTGCTTATTTATTTTTAGCTCCTATTGCTATAATCGTGGTATTGGTAGGGGCTTTTCAATTTTTAACTTCGGCTGGTGCACCTGATAAAATAGCTAAAGCTAAACAAACCCTATTTTATGGAGTGATTGGGATTGCAGTCGTGATTTTTGCGGCCGCCATCCCGACTATTTTGATGAATGTTATGGGGATAGAGAAACCGATTGCTCAGAACGGCACCCCCGTTGCCACTAAAACCTGTTCTCAATTAAACGGAACTTGTTGTCCTTCAGATAAAATTTGCAATCCTGTCAGTAGAATTTCAGGCGCTTCTGACTGTATTGATTGTTGTTTTTCTGTCACCGATTGTCAAGAAATAACTCAACCTCCTACGGACTGGCCACACGATCCGGCTGTTTCCCTTTCCCAACTTTTATCAAATCCCGGCATGATGGCTCAAATAGGTGATTCTACGCTTCAGACTGGATCGAAGATAAAAGGCGAAATAGATAGTTTATTCGGTTTTTAATTATGAAAAGAAAATTTTTTATAATATTATTTAGCGGAATTATCGGCCTTGGAGTTTCAGGAGGAGTTTTATTTTATTTGATAGGCAATAATTCAGCAACCGCTCTAACTTCTTCAAATGTCTGCGGTCGCACGTTTACCTCCGGGGGTGTAACTGCAAGTGCTAACGATTGGTGTACTGATTGCCCAGACGGTCCTTATGATTTTTGCGATGGAAATTATCATTATAGATTTAGCTGTAAGAGTGGCGGATTAATGGGGGCTTTTTGTGATTGTGATACTGCTAGCGGTGGATATGAGGTTTGTTCTGGAGGATGTGCAAGTTGGAATTGCTCAAAAGGATACGGCTGTTTTGGTGGTAGCTGCAATACCAGCAGTACTCAGACTAAAACCTGCGCTCAATTAGGTGCGGAATGGTGCCAGCAGAATTATACTTGCGGTTTAAATAATTATACTTCTCAAGTAACCGATCCAACCGACAAAAATTCACATTCAAACCAAATTTGTTGTACTAAGAATTATTGTCAGGCTCCCCAAAGTAATAACGGTCAATGTAAGGCGTACTGCCAATCAAAAGGATTTGTCGGGGGAAAATGTAATATTGGCAATCCCAGTAATGGCGCTTGTAATAGTCCCGACAATGGCGAGTGGGCTTTTTGCAGTGCTTCTCAATGGAGAGAGTGGCAAAGCGTTGGAGTTTGGGGGACTGGCTGTATTTTTCCCTTGGAATGTTGGTGTGCTAAGTGTACGTCTAATGATTCTCGGTGCATGGGTCAGGATAGTGATGGCGGTGAAAAATTGGATATATTTGGGCGATGTACCATGGGCGGCGTCGTGAAATGTGAAGATAAATGCGGGAGCGACGGAACCACCATAAACGAATGTATTGTTGGAAGTACAGGATTTTGTACGTCGGTGAACCGCAGCTGCAGTTCCGGCCGTTGTGAAGGAGGGAAATGCGTTGCTGGAGTTCCTCCTTCTACTACCTGTCCTAACGGTCAAACTAAACCCCATAAAGAATGTATAAGTGGTAATTGCGTCTCACTAAATACTTGTGGGATTAACACCTGCACCACTACTGCTGAATGTGCTGCCCCAACTAAAACCTGCTCCCAATTAGGAGGGAGCTGTTGTACCGGTGCTAAGGTTTGCATTTCTGGTAGAATTTCAGGTGCTTCTGATTGTACAGAATGTTGTCCTTCAGTAACTAACTGCGTATCAGGTTGTGCTTTACGTTGTGATGACAGTGATAGCGGTCAAATTTGGGACGTAAAAGGAACTTGTAAAGAAGGTTCAACTTGTGCTGGTTTAACCACTAAAGGAACCGATTCCTGTTCTACTGATGGCAAAACTTTAACTGAGTGGTATTGTGATGGAACGAGTTGTAAATTAACTACTCATGACTGTAGTCCTGGCACTTGTAGTAACGGTAAATGTGTTGCCGCTTCGACTACTTGTAACCATAATAATAAAGCAGAGTTTGGAGAACAATGCGATGGAACAGATTTAGCAGGTAAAAAATACTGTAAAGATCTTTCCACAAATTTCACAGACGGTGAATTAGAATGTACTCAAAATTGTACTTACGATACTTCGGGTTGTACCAGTGCTCCAGCTCCTGGTACTTGTCCTTCTTTAGATGGTTTAACAGCTCCCGGAATTACTATTTCAGGATTTAGTTGGGATACCGCCGGAGGAGGGTGCAACTTTATGTGGAATGGAAAAGTTATTCCTGGTTTTCCTTCAATGGCTTCGCATATCGCCATTCCTTACGAATGGATGGTAACAGCTGGTTTCCCCTCAAAACTTACTGCTACCGATGACGTTAAAGGTATTTTAGATAAATGGTATCAACTTTCTTTTATTAACAATCGGTTAAGATATCGAATGAAATATGGCGCTGACCATCCCAATCTTAATGAAATTTTATCGATTTTGAGTAGTCCCAGCGGAGGAATCTGCGAAGGAAGTGGTATTTGTGATTTAATTAGAAAACTTATAAGTGAAGAACCGCTAAAAGCATTAGATTTAAAATTAGTGATGCATTCTTATAATGAATTAAAAATCCATCGAGCAATGGTAGAGTGCATTTTAAGTGGAAGATGCCCTCCTCACACTTATGGCGTTTGGGGTTATATGTTATTAGGAAAATGTCCACCTTGGCAACCGGATAATTGCTCTTGGCCCTAAGAAGTACGATTTTAATAAAAAAACAATAATATTTTTAAAAGGGACGTGGAATTTTCCAAACCCTTTTTATTTTGATAAAATTTACTAATTTTATGAAACACCCGAACTTAAATGAAGAAAAAAGATTGTGGAAAAAAGGATTCAAAAGAGTAGCTTGTCTGGATGAGGCAGGAAGAGGACCTTTGGCAGGTCCGGTGACTGCCGCAGCAGTAATGTTAAAAAATCAAAAATTAATCCGCCAGCTGGCGGACCAATTTTCAAAAATTAAAGACTCAAAAAAACTCTCTTCTCAAAAAAGAGAGATATTTTTTAAACTTATAATAAATCCGCCGCCTGGCGGACTAAAAATTAAATGGGGGATAGGAATAGTTTCTGAAAAAGTGATTGATAAAATAAATATTTTAGAAGCAACGAAATTAGCAATGGAAAAGGCGATAAAAAAAATAAAATCAAAACCTGATTTTCTTATTCTTGACGGAAACATGAGATTAAAAATAAATATTCCTCAAAAGTCCATAATTAAAGCCGATGAAAAAGTTTTTTCCTGCGCTGCAGCTTCCATTTTAGCTAAAGTGACCAGAGACAGAATAATGCAAAAATACCATAAAAAATATCCTAAATACGGTTTTAATAATCATAAAGGATATCCGACAAAATACCATTTCAAAATGCTAAAAAAATACGGTCCCTGTAAAATTCACCGAAAATCATTTCGGCCAATCAGGGGTTGCAAAATAAAATAATTTCTGCTAACATAAAATTCAGTTGTAATTATTTTTTAAATAACATTCCACATCGGAAGGGGGTCGGGGAAACCATTCGGTTTCCCCGTGTAGGAAAACAGTCCCGATGAAATCGGGACGTTAGAAACAGAGGGTTTCTAAAGAGCGGTGTTAGTCCCGCCGAAAGCGGGACGTGCCGCGACTAATTTTGTGTTACCACAATGGCTGTTCCAAAACAAAAACACACCAAATCAAGAAGAAACAAAAGAAGAATGCACCTTTTCGCCAAAGCGCCAACTTTATCATTGTGCCCGAAATGTAAAAAACCGGTTTTGCCCCATACCATTTGCTGGAATTGCGGGTATTATAAAGGAGTGGAAATAATTGACGTTTTGAAAAAATTAACAAAAAAAGAAAGAAAGAAAAGAGAAAAAGAAATGAAGTCAAAAGAAAAAGAAGGAGGCAAGGCAAAACCGTTAACAATGGAAGAACTTTCTCGAAAGTAACATGGCTTCACGACATCTTTCAAGGTCAATCGTAATGCAGTCCCTTTATGAGTGGGATTTTTCCGGCAAAAAACCCGATGAATTGTCTGAAATCGTTGAAAGAAATATCAAAGAATTCGGGCCGGGACTGGAAGATTCGAGCTTCGTCTGGCAGTTGATTACGGGAGTAGTTGAGCATCTTTCTGAGATTGACCAAATTATTTCAAAAGCCGCTCCCCAATGGCCAATTTCCCAAATCAGCTTGGTTGACAGGAATGTTTTAAGAATCGGACTTTTTGAATTATTGTATGCCAAAAAAGAAGAGGTGCCTCCAAAAGTAGCCATTAACGAGGCCATTGAATTGGCTAAAAATTTCGGGGGAGAAAGCTCGGGAAAATTCGTCAACGGCGTCTTGGGAACGGTATTCAAAGAAATTGGCGGGGAATAAAATAAAGAACAAAAAAATAATAATAAAAATAAGGAGTAATGGATAGTGACTAATGATCAAATTTTTTGCTCATTGCTCATTGTTCATTGCTGATTTTTAATGAAAGATTTTTCCAAACTTGAAAAAGAATTAAATATCTCTTTTAAAAATAAAGACTTATTGATTCAAGCTTTCTGCCATAGGTCTTATTTGAATGAAAACCCGGACTTTTATTTGGAACATAACGAAAGATTGGAATTTCTGGGAGATGCCGTTCTGGAATTGGTTGTGACGGAATATCTTTACAAAAATTATCCCCAAAAAGCGGAAGGAGAATTAACCAATTGGCGGGCAGCTTTAGTCAATGCTAAAATGCTTTCGGAAATGGCAAAAGAATTGGGTTTAAATGATTTTTTATTGCTTTCCCGCGGAGAAGCAAAGGAACTTGGAAAAGCAAGACAATATATTTTGGCTAACACCTTTGAATCATTAATCGGAGCGCTTTATCTTGACCAGGGGTATAAAATCTGTCAAAATCTTATTGAAAAAAAATTAATCGTAAAATTACCGGAAATTCTTGAGAAAGGCCTTTTCAAAGACGCCAAATCCCTTTTCCAGGAAATAGCCCAGGAAAAAACAGGGATTACTCCGATTTATAAAGTTATGAAAGAATGGGGACCAGACCACGCAAAACATTTTATAGTAGGCGTTTTTTTGAATAAAGAATTGGTTGCCAAAGGAGAAGGTTCTTCAAAACAAGAAGCCGAAGAAAAAGCCGCCGAAAACGCCCTGGCAATTAAACATTAATAAACCGAGCACATAATAATTTATGTGCTCCGGTAAAATTAAACCATATGTTAGTAATACGTTTATTCAGAGTAGGTAAAAAAAATCAACCATCTTTCAAAATTGTGATTACCGATAAGAAAAGTAAGCCTCGGGCTGGTCGTTTTGTGGAGGAGGTTGGTTTTTATAATCCTCTGACAAAAGAAAAAGTTTTAAAAGAAGACAGGATTAAATATTGGTTATCTAGTGGAGCTAAACCTTCTCCGACAGTTTTTAATTTATTAGTTTCAGAAAAAATTGTTGAAGGGAAAAAAATTCCGAAACATAAAAAATCTAAAAAATCCTCCGACGCTAAAACTGTAGAGACTGAGGTGAAACCAACTGAAGCTGCTGTGCCGCAGGAAAAACCGAAAGAGGAAGCTCCGAAAAAAGAATTAGTCCCAAAAAAACCAGTTGAAGAAAAAAAAGAGGAACCGAAAATAAAAGAAAAACCAAAAGAGGAGGTAAAAGAAGAAAAAGAGCCGGAAATCAAAGAAGAAACTAAAGAACCTTCGGCGAATGAAGAGAAAAAATAATCAAAAAGAGATTTGGATCGCTTATTAAAGACCCCACACCCGAAAGGTGTGGGGTATTGACAAATATAAAATAATATGCTATAATTAAGCTGTAAGAGGGTAAAGAAAGAACATTGAAAACGATATAAAAACAGGTTCAAATCCTTCTCCTTAAATAAGCTAGAGAAGAGGGATTTGCACCTATACATTAAAAAAAGAAAGTTCTGAGGGGAAGCGAAAGATAGTAAGGAATGGTTTGCTGGGTTCTCGGTGAAGTTGGTAGATATAGTTAGTCACGACCCTACCACCACCGAGAATCCCAGCAGCCACCTCCTTACTGCTTCCCCTCTTCTGTAAATTTTCTTCAAAGAAATTTGGAGACAATTTACAGGAAAAATCAAAAATCAAAGGAGAGAGAAAAAATAGACATTTGACCAAGTGGCTCTCTCCGAGAGCCACTTGTTAGTTTAATAGCACATTACATTTCGTTTTCATACCTATTTCCTAAGTTCGGCGGGGAATCGACCGCCCCGCCAAAGGAAACAATTTCGGTCAGTAATGACCGAATACACATATAATATATCAGTAAGCAAAGGAGGAATTATGAAAGAGATTCTAGTAGTAGGGGGAAGTGTGGTTGTAGTCTTGGGAATGACTTTTTTACCAGTCATTTTCAAAAGGAGGCACTTGTACCTCCTCGGGCTGCTAGCCGGTTTAGCGATATCAGCAGCTCTACTTCATGTAGTACTTTAGGCCTGACGCTGGGCAAGCGGACGGAAGCTAGTATTCGCATAATATAAGCTTCCGTTCCATTCTTCAACTCATCCATCCTTCGTTAAAACTACGGAGGACAAGTAAAACAGGTGGGCTGAAAGATGGAAAACATCTTCTCAAATTCGTAATCGCGGAAATGAGAAGTTGATATAGTTCTTTAAACAAATAATTCCTGAATGGATTGAAATAAATACTACACTAATAAGGGGGAATTATATGATTAATGTTGAAGATATACAAGCAGTAAGGGAGGCGATTGCAAGGGCTCAGGTTGCTGTTAGTGAGGTGGCTAAAGTCGTCGAAGAAAAGAGAAAAAAGGTAGACGACGTAAATTCACATCAGAGGACGCGGAAGGTAATGGCTCTGAACGGCGCCATTACGTATTGCCAGAGTGCCGCTGAGGGGCTAAGGTCAGCCGATGCCCGTGTCAGTAGGGTACTTGAGCTTTTCAAGTATGATGAGATTGAAAGAATAGTGAAAGAGTAGTGAAAGGAGATTTTTATCATGAGGTACTGAACGCATTAGACCCGGCAGGCTAAAGCTGATATAAAAAAAAGCCGAACCCGGGGGCCCACCAGGTCGGGGGCAAAAAATAAAAAAATAGTGTGGAAACGTACCGGCCTATACTATAAGGAGCCGCGTGAAATGCGCCCTTATTCTATACGTTTCCACCGCATTTTCAAGTTCATAAAAAATTTTACGAATTTGAAAGTGAAATTGCACCTTAAATAAAAATCACCTCTTTCTTGGGTCAGTGTGTGCTATCACCCAAGAAGGAGGTGATATAAAATGTCAGACGAAGAAAAAAGGACTCTTAACGAAGTTATGGCAAAGATTCATGCTTCGGAGACCTTTTGGGCAGAACAGCGCAAAAATAACAAATAATTTGCCCTGGGCGGTGATGTGGGCACCGCGATAAAAATTCTGCCCACTTTACTCCTTAGTTCGTAAAAATATTTATGAATTAAGGCGTAAAACAGTTCTTTTTAAAAACTTTCATGGCGGCGAAATGGTTATAAAAAACGAAATTTTATTAGTCGTTATAATTTTTGTAACCAGCTCGCCGCTATGGAAAATAGTGGTCCGAGTCAGCGGTTCAAGGGGATCTTGGAGACTGGCATAAAAATTTTTCTTTCGGGAAGAAGGAGAAAAAAATGAAAATGATCATCAAGATGCAATATCACCCGTGTTTTAAGCCTGCGGAGTACGAACTAACAAGGGGAACAGATGATAAATTTCATCTAAAAACCCTTAAGTCTCCTGGAATGGGGCGTCTTATTGATTTATTTGGGCCCGATGAGTTCATCGGGGACATAGTAGAAATCAGTAAGGATCGGCTGACGATTTTTGAAGAAGTTCTCGTTAAAAAAGGATTTCTCTCCAAAAGAAAAGTCGCCGTAAGAAAGGTCATCAAGGAGATCGCGGGGAGGATAATTGAATAGTTTTCCAGAGTTCATGAAACTGGTTGTCAGGGAGTAGATACGCTCCACTGATACAAAAAAGCGTATCAATAAGGGAGGTTGGGGACACTCGCACAAACTTCAACCTTCCTCCCTTTGAGAGATTACTAAAAATTAGCAGTTTCTCAAAGGGAAATTTCCAAGGAGGTGATAACTAAATGGAAATTTTACTTAAAGGGAACAAACTTACTCTTCGAGGCGTGACGTGGCGAGAGATATTTCCCAAGATTGATGAAGCAAGACGCGAAGCAGATGTCATTTTGGGGATGAGGATAGAGAAAAACGAGATAGAGATGGTTTGTAATCCCGGAAGCGAGGAGCGGCTTAAGAAGGTAGCTGCTCTGTTATCGGAAAAATAAAACCTTCTATCTGTATGGAGCGAGGGAGAGTTTTAAACATTAGCACATCTCGATCTCGCCCCTAACAAGTTGCCAGGGAAGGACATTAAAAATCTCTCTCCTTGTTTTCCTTGGCAGCTTATTGGGGGACAGTTCTTTTTAAAAAATTTCATAGCGGCGAGATGTCCTTCGGTAGTATTCTACAGCAGGAGGGCATCTCGCCGCTATGACGGCAGAAAGGAGGGAAAAGTAAAAATGAAACTTTTCCAAAATCCTATGTTCCGAGCAAGGATTGAGGAAGCAGCGCAGGTCTTAAAAGAGGAAGGTATCGAGGTTGGCTTTAGAGTTTTACGTAAACCAAAAACTCTAAAAATCACACCTCTTTTTAAAGGAACGGCTGATAAAATAGTGTTTCCTCCGCCTATTCCTAAAAAAGAGGAAAGATATGCAACCTTTCACTTTCATATCATTGAAGGTGCGATAATCCCTACAAAAAACGACCTGTTACATCTTGCTAAGTGGCGGAAAAACGACATTTTTGCGTTGCACTATAAGACAATGATGATTGGGCAATTAAATAGGAAAGACAGGAAAGTTACTATTCTTGTAGTAAAATGCAAAAAAATCGTAACTCCTGGAGAGATTATGACTTGGGAAGAAGATGGAAAATGTCTTCCAGAAAGCGAACAGACGATTATTAATAAAAAACTGGAAGGAATGGGATTTCGCGTTTCGTTGCACTTAATCAGCTTGGAACGAAGGGGATAAAGATACTCAAATGATATTTTTATTCCCTTCCATTTTTTAGCTCAAAATAAATTTTTGGGCTGAAAGATGGGTTCTATTGACACTTCACCTTTAGCCAAAGGTGAAGGGTTGACAAATTTTTTAAAAAAGATAAAATGTCAAATAGTAGCTTTTCAGATTCTCCCGTTATGTTGTAGGAGAGAATCGCAGACCCCATTAAATAGTTGTGAAACAAATTTAACGGGGCAAGAAGGTCGGGCTACTGTTAGGAATTAATTAATGATTTAATCAGTTAAATTACTGAAAGAACTATGGCTGAGAAAAAATCAAGCGATCAGGATTTCCTTGAGTATTTGGTGAAAGGTTTAGTTGATCACCCGGAAGATGTCAAAATCGACCGCAAGGTTGATGAAATGGGAGTTTTACTTTCTTTGAAAGTAAACCCTGAAGACATGGGTCAGATCATAGGAAAAGAAGGTTCTACCGCCAGATCCATAAGATCTCTGGTCAGAATCGTCGGTCTTAAAAATCACGCTAGCGTGAATTTGAAGATTGAAGAGCCAGAAGGCGGAAGACCGTCTCGAGGAAGAAAAGCTGAAGATCTCGAAGATTTAAAGCTGTAAACGACGAGAACTCTTAAAGTCTGTTTACCCCGTTAGAGATTACTTAATTTTTAACGGGACAAATATTGAGTAAACTTCTTTAGAGAAAAGCTCTCTAACGGGGTTTTACAAAACCGAAAACCGTGCTATCATTATTTGTAGCGCGGTTTTCATTTCTTATCCTATGTTAAATTTTGATATTATTACTATTTTTCCCGAAATGTTCAACTCTTATTTAAAAGAGAGTTTGATTTCGCGGGCACAAAAAAAGAAATTAATTAAAATTAACGTTCATAATTTAAGAAAATGGACGAATGACCGACATAAAACAGTTGACGACAGGCCCTATGGCGGGGGATTGGGAATGGTTCTGAAAATTGAACCTATTTTCAAAGCGATTCAATTTTTAAAATTCAAAATCAAAAATCAAAAATCTAAAATCAAAAATAATTTTATTTACGCCGAGGGGAAAGCAATTTAATCAAAAAATAGCTTATAAACTTTCTAAACTTAATCAAATAATTTTAATTTGCGGCAGGTATGAAGGAGTAGATGAAAGAGTGGCAAAACATATCGCCGATATGGAATTATCAATAGGACATTACGATTTAATGGGCGGAGAATTGCCGGCAATGATAGTTATGGAAACGATTTCCAGATTGATTCCCGGAGTTTTAGGGAAAGCAGAATTATTGAAAGAAAGAATTACTAAAGAAAAAGGATTTATTGAATATCCGCAATATACCAGGCCGGAAGTTTTCTTCCCCAGAAAAGGAATTTATTGGAAGGTACCAAAAGTTTTATTATCTGGCCATCATAAAAAAATCAAAGAATGGAGGAAAAAACGCCAAAAAACCATTGAAAAATAGATAAAATAGTATATAATTAAGACATCAGATATCGGAAAGGGGTCGGGGAAACCATTCGGTTTCCCAGTATAGGAAAACAGGCTTTCGCCGAGGGCGAAAATGTTAGAAACAGAGGGTTTCTAAAGAGTGGTGTTAGTCCCGACGAAGTCGGGACGTGCCGCGATTAACAAAGTATTACCACCTGGGTAGGTGGCGGAGTAGCTAACGCACCAGACTGTAAATCTGGCGGCCACTGGCCTTCGGGGGTGCAAGTCCCTCCCTACCCACAATAAATGCCAGGATAGCTCAGTTGGTAGAGCATTCCCATGGTAAGGGAAAGGTCACGAGTTCGAATCTCGTTCCTGGCTCAAATATAAATTTAAAATTATGGCAACAAAAAAACCTTTTATAAAACTTCAATGTACGCAATGCAAAAGAATAAATTATTTTACTCGTAAATCAAAGCTAATGGCCGAGAAGAAATTGGAGTTGAAAAAATTCTGCAAATGGTGCCGGAAACATACGGTGCACAAAGAAGCAAAAAGGTAAGCCCTACACCCAAAGGGTCGGGCTCGACAAAGATTTGAAAATCTTTGTTTAGAGGGTCTGTAGTTAAATGGTATAATTTCGCTCTCCAAAAGCGATGTTCCTCGTTCGAATCGAGGCAGACCCGCTATGATAAAATTCAGATTAATAAAGTCAAAAATTATTTTTTTCACTATACCTGTCGCATTAATTTCTTTAGAAATTTATTTTGGAATAATTTTTGGTTATATCATTTCAAAAATTCTTTCTGGAAAGAAAACTGGCCAATTAGGAATAATTAAATCAAGGGTTTTTAATATTGGAGATCGGCGATTGCATTTACATCATTGGATATTTGGTTTAGGAATTTTAATTTCAGTATTAATTTTTAAATTTTCTCTTCCACTTGCTCCTTTCTCCTTCGGAATTTTAGGTGGTTGGGTCTTTCAGGGAATTTACGATTATTCCGACTGGCACAAAATTTTAATTAGAAAAATATAAGAACCTTGCCTTCGGCAAGAACCTTGATTTCGGTATAGTAAAATTATATATAAATTCCGAAATTAAAAAATAAAAATATGATAAAAATAAATTTTTCTCAAGTTCTAAATTCAATAAAGAATAAAAAGAAAATAGTCGTTCCAATTCTTATTGTTTTGTTGATTTTCAGTATTTATCAGGCTTTTTTC
This sequence comes from Candidatus Nealsoniibacteriota bacterium, assembly GCA_963820485.1. GTDB lineage: Bacteria > Patescibacteriota > Minisyncoccia > Minisyncoccales > JBGOYX01 > JBGOYX01. The sequence goes on along the minus strand of CAWFZW010000003.1, from coordinate 831 downwards.
AAAAAGAGTAAAAATGGACTTAATTTGGCCGAAGTTGGACGGGGAACAATTACTCAAGAAGTTTCAGAAACTGGAAGGATTAAAAAAGGAGAAGAAATAGACCTTAATTTTAAGAATTCCGGAAAAATTGAAAAAATTTACGTCAAAGTTGGTGATAACGTTACAGCTAACCAAGGTTTAGCTAAACTAGATACTTCTCAACTTTATATTCAATTTAAAGAAGCTGAGGCGAATCTTAACGTAATCAGTGCTCAAAAATCAGACGCCCAAATTTCTCTTAAAGACGCTCAAGATAAATTAGAAGATACTATAGCCACAGCCAACGAAACAATTGAAGAGGTTTATAAAGACGCCACAGCTACCTTAGATGATGTCTATTTAAAAACTTACAATGCCTTAGTTTTTATTAATTATTTGAGAGACACATATTTTAACAGGGGCGACGAACAGAGCATAAATGTTTTAGAAAATAAAGTGAAAATTGAGAGAGCTTTCAATCAAATAAAATCTTATATTGAAGCCGCCAAAACCAGTTCAAAAGATGAAGATATTGACATTGCTCTCTCAAAAACCGAAGACGCTCTTTCTGACGTTAAAACGGGATTGGAAGGAACCCGAAAAGAAATGGAGACAATACTTTATAAGGAGATTATTTCAAGCACAGACAAAAGCACTTTGGATACCCACAAACTGAACATTAATACTGTTTATTCTAATGTTATAAGCATCCAACAGGATATTTCTTTGACTAAAATTGAAAATAAAACAGATATCGATACGGCTCAGTCCAAAGTTAGTAGTTTAGAAAACCAACTCAAAGGAAGCGAAACA
>CAWFZW010000002.1:0-62393 GCA_963820485.1 Candidatus Nealsoniibacteriota bacterium | reverse complement strand
AATTTTTTCAACCTTTATTGAATCAAAAGAGATTTTTCTGGCTTTGGAAATTTCAGCCGTCCTTTTAACTAAAGGGTCTCTGGAATTATAAACAAAGTAATCTTCTTTTTTTTGATATCTGGCAATGTTCTGTTTTGCTTTAAAATAATCATTGAAATTTCTGTAATAATCAAGATGTTCAGGATAGACATTTAAAAAGACGGCGATTTGAGGCGATTTTTTAAGGTTATACAATTGATGGCTGGATAGTTCGTAAATATAGGCATCTTTTGGGGTAGCTGAAAATAAGAACTTACCTCGCTTTGCTCGGTAAAACCTTGATTCCTTAGGAATTAAAAGATTTAATACAGGTTTTCCAATATTACCCACTAAATGCGATTTTATTCTCCCTTGTTTTAGTATTTTATAAATTAAAGAGGCGGTTGTGCTTTTTCCTTTAGTTCCGGTTATTCCAATAATTTTTCCCGGACAATTATCAAAGAAAATTTCAGTTTGAGAAGTGATTTTTTTAAGAGCAGTTTTTGGCAGAATTTTAAAAGGAATTCCCGGCGACTTGATTATCATATCATAATTTTTTAACGCTTTTAGGTAATTTTCTCCAAGATGCCACTTCACTAACGAAGCGATTTTGTGCCTCCTTGGCACACTCGCCGATGAGGCGATTTTCTCATTTCTGTCTGCTATACCGATAATTTTTTTTGGGAATAACTTTCTTAAAAATAAAAAATTATCAATCCCCTCTCTGCCAAGACCAAGAACTAATATTTTTTTACTTGCCCCGTAGGAAGCCGAAGGCTTTCCTATGGGGTTTTTAAATTCATTTAATTTCATCCTATTTTTAAGATAGCACAAGTTTAACTTTTTTAAAATAAAAAAAGCCCATTACTCATAGAGTAAGATGGGCCGAATGTGCTAAGGGCGGGGGCAAGCAGTCTGGGCCGTTAGGAGGCGTTGCGGGTGGAAATATCCTAGTCAAGTGGAGGTGGTGTGTCGAACCACCACATCCTTTAATATATAACCACCACAACTTTTAATACCAGACTGCTTTGTCCCCATACGTGAAAGGTGCTGCTGTTAACGCTTAACTTGTTCCCAAATTGCTATTCCTAGGGCGCCAAGTCCGCAAAGAATGCCGAAAATTGCGAAACCAGCCGCTACAACCCATAAAGATGTTGTGGCTGAAATCAGGCAGTCGCCGGGGGCAATGCATCCTACAGTTAGATATAGATAGCTCAAGCCGACAACATACAGGGCCGTTGCAATAAAGGAACAAACCACGAAAAGGATAAGCAAAGGAATTATCGATCCCTTCATTTTTTATTTACCTCCTTTTAATACAATTATAGCAGATTGTTGATTTTTGTCAACTCTTCACCTTTAGCTAAAGGTGAAGAGTTAATAGATAAGGAACTTTTCCTTCTTTTTTCGCCTTTTCCAAGCTTAATTTAAAAGCTAACCTGCTTTCTTTTTTAGTGCCGACGCATTCAAAGGGTTTTATTTTGGTTATATCCAATAAAGCCTTCAGAGTTGGCAATAATTGTTTATTTTCAAAAATATCTTTTCCGAAAATTTTCAAAAGCTGTTTTTTTTCTAAAAACGGATACAGGGTTAAATAAACAAATAAACATTTAGGACAATTCCCGCACCATCTTTTTTGGCGAGCGTCTATTTTCATACTGGCATTACAACTGGAAAAAACAGGAAAATATTTTGGATATTTTATAAACATTTTTGATATTTTCAATTCGCCGTATTTTCTCAAATAACTGAAATAATTTACCGAAGCACATAAATTATGTGCTCGGTTTATATTTTTCGCCAGATATTTTTTACAATAATTTTTAAACATTTTTTCAAATTCAGAGCTTTTTGCCCATTGATGGTTTATCATTTTACCCAAATATTTTATATTGCCTTCTTCAGCGCTTTTTTCATTTGAAAAAACAATGTTTTTGTAATTAAACAAAACAGCGCAAAAAACGCTCAAGAAAGACAAAACCGCCGTAAAGGGAGTGTGGCCGTTTAAATATCCTTTTTTATTAAGCTTTAAAAGCTGTTTATCAACTATCCGTTTGACAATAATTTGTTTTTTTACGTTGCTTACTTTGGCACTTTTTGGATTTGTTTATTCGGATTTACCAAAAATAAAGCTATATTTTTAGTTTTTTTCTTAAAACTTTCCAAAGTAACAATTGAATCTCTTCCTCCGGCAAATGGCACTAAGTGCCGATTCTGCCTCGTCGGCAGATATGCCGATGAGGCATATTTTTTATCTATGTTTGATGTTATTTTCAAAAAATCGGTTTTCGCCAGTCAATTTTATTTTCGTAAAAAAACTGGCCCATTCCTTTAATTATTAAATCTTTCCACCATTTGATTTGTTCATTATTCAAGAAGCCGGTTTGAATTTTAATTTCCGGCGAACAGGTTGTTTTCCAATAGCTGGGAATTTCTATCAAACCTAAATGAAAAATTAAATTATTCAACGCTCTCTTCTCTATTTTTTTAATTTGTAATTTTTTAACATTCTGAATAATTATTTTCGGTCTAAAAGAAATATTAGGTTCAATATTAAAAGAAAAAAAAATTTCTAAATTATTTTCAGAAATCCTGTATGAATATTTTTCGTAGACAAACTGAGGATATTTTTTTCTTAAATTTTGAACTTTCATATTACCCCATTAATCTTATAGCTGTTCCCAAAATAGCAAAAATAATACTAAGAATTAAAAATCGCATTGTAACCTGATGACTGGGCCAACCCTTAGCTTCAAAATGATGATGAATCGGGGTTGAAAGCCAGATTTTCTTCTTTCGGAATTTTTTGGATAAAAGCTGTAAAATCAAAGAACCGACTTCAATCACTAAGATACCAGCAATAATCGGCAAAACCACTACCGAATCAGTTAAAAAAGCAACTACGGCCATAGTTGAAGTCAATCCCAAAATTCCTGTTTCTCCCATATAGAAACGGGCTGGCGGGATATTCCACCACAAAAAAGCAAAAAGAGTGCCAAGAATTACGGCGCAAAAAGCAGCTAAATCAGCTTTTCCCTGAGCAAAAGCAATAATAGTAAAAGCGCCGAAAATTGAAGCAAAGACGCCGCCAGCCAAACCATCTAAGCCGTCAACCACTCCGCTTGCCCAGGAAGCCAACATTACTAAAACAAAAAGAGGGATAATCCAAATTCCGATGGTTAAATCAATACCTTGAGGAAAATTAAAAAGTAAGGGGATATGGATTGAATTCCAACCAAGTTGGTAGTAAAACCAGAGTCCACCAATTAAACCAAATAAAGCCAAAATTAATAATCTTCTTTTAAAAGTCAACCCTTTGGCAATATACTTTCCTTTTCCAAAGACAACTAAAATATCATCAAATAAACCGATAATTGAGGCGACTACTAAGGCAAAAAGAGGTAGCCAGGTTTCACCCCGAGATAAAAAATTCATTTTTTTCAACCACCAAACATTAATAAAATGGGGAGCTAAAAAAAAGAAAAAAATCAAAACCAAAAGCGTCAGCCAAATTATCAATCCCCCGCCCCGGGGAACTGTCACTTCTTTATCTTTGTGCAAAGAATAAAAAACATCAGCATTATCTCCCGTGATTGTTTTATTTCTGGCTTCTTTTTTCCAGAATTTTACTTTATTTAAAAACCTGATTAAACAAGGAGAAAAAATAGCAGCAATTATTGCCGATAATGCTGCCAAAATAAAAACTTTAATTATATTAAAAGTAAAAAGGGTCATTTTTTATTTTTTTCCTTTATTTTAATATGAAGCTCTTTTAATTGTTCGTTTGATACTTCTGAAGGAATGTCCATCATTAAATCGCGATTGTCGCCAGTTTTCGGAAAAGCAATCACCTCTCTGATATTCGGCTCATTGCATAAAATAGCAACAAATCTATCAATCCCAGGGGCAATGCCTCCGTGAGGTGGAACGCCATATTCAAACGCTTCAAATAAATGACGGAATTTCTTTTTTGCCTCGCCTTTTTTATGCCCCATTACTTCAAATACCGCTTCCAAAATTTCTGGCTTATAAGACCTTAAACTTCCGCCGCCGATTTCATTGCCGTTCAAAACAAAATCATACTGATACGCCAAAATTTTATCAGGATTTTTCTTCAACTCTTTTATATCTTCGGTCTGAGGCCTAGTAAAGGGATGATGAACGGCATCCCATCTTTTTCTTCTTTTTTCCACTCAAACATTGGAAAATTAACAACAAAAGCAAAAGCTAATTCATCAGAGTCGGATTTATTTTTTCTTAAATCGGGCTTATCGGTTTTGTATTTTTCCATCACATCTTTATATTCCAAACGGGGGAAAGGAATTTGCTGGATTCTTTTTTCTGGGAAAAGATTTTTCACCAATTCAATATAAAGTTTTTCAGTTAAGTTTAAAATATCATCTTGTTCGACAAAATACATTTCTATATCCAGCTGGGTGAATTCTGCCTGTCTGTCAGCTCGCGGGTCTTCATCTCGAAAGCAGCGAGGAATCTGAAAATATTTTTCTAACCCCGAAACCATCAATAATTGTTTATATTGTTGGGGGCTTTGAGGCAAGGCGTAAAATTTCCCGGCTTGGAGGCGGCTTGGGACAATAAAGTCTCTTGCTCCCTCAGGCGTTGATTTCGTGAGAATTGGAGTTTCAACTTCAATAAACCCCTCTTTTTGCAGAAAATTTCGTATAAATTGAATAACTTTTTGTCGTGTCTCAAAATTTTTTCTCAACCTTTCTCTTCTCAAATCCAAATAGCGATATTTTAATCTTATTTCTTCGCCTATTTCATAACCGGGGGTATCTATGGCGAAGGGTAATGTTTTTGCTTGAGAAAAAATTTCTAATTCATCAGGATAAAGCTCTATTTTTCCTGTTTCAATTTTCGGATTTATCATTCCTTTTGGTCTTTCGGCAACAACACCCTCAACGCCAATTACCCACTCCGGCCTTACTTTTTGAGCTAATTTCATAGAGATTTTCATTTTCTGGCGCCTGCCCCGCACCGAATTTTTTCTGGTGCGGGGTGAATACCAATTGTAAAATACCCGATTTATCTCTTAAATCAATGAAAATAATTTTTCCATGCGATCTGATTGTTTGGGCCCAACCGCAAACTTTGACATTCTTACCAAAGTATTTTATTGTTTCTGCGTTGAGAATTCTCTGCATAATTTAGTTGTCTTTTCCATTAAGATATCCGCGAATTTTCTCAATAATTTCCTGAGGAGTATAATTTGTTTTAATCAAATAATCTTTTACTCCGAGTTTCGCCGCTTCCTGCTTTGTTTCCGGGTCATCATAATTTGAAAATGCCACCACTGGTATTGCCGCAGCTTCGGAAATTTCTTTTAGTTTTTTCAGAAATTGAATTCCATTTGCTTCTGGTAACAAAATATCAAGCAAAACTAAATCAAACCTTTCTTTTTTAATAATCTTGATGCCTTCTTCTGTTGAATCCACCAATTTAACGTCAAAACCTGACTGAATAAATTTATCCCGATACATTTCCCCTAAAATTTTTTCATCTTCAATAATAAGAACCTTCTTTTTTAAAGAAGAACCTTGATTCTCGCTAACGCTCGAATTAAGAACCTTCTTTTTTAAAGAAGAACCTTGATTCTCGCCAATGCTCGAATTTAAAATCTTTGACATATTTTAAGTTATTGGCAATTCAATGTAAAAAATTGAGCCCTTGCCCTTTCCCTTGCTTTCTGCCCAAATTTTGCCTTTATTCATTTCAACAAATTTTTTAGCCACATAAAGTCCCAAACCTACCCCTTCAGTATAAAGCCGTGTTCCAGCCGCTCCCCTTGAAAAACTTTCAAACATTTTTTCTAATTCGTAATTCGTTAAACCAACCCCGGTATCAGATACAATAATTTGTAAGATTTGTCATTTTGACTATTTGCGATTTTAATCGTTACTCCCTCCTTTCTCAGTATATCTTATCGCATTATCAATTACATTCATAATCCCCTGCCTTATTTTATCTTTGTCAACCAAAACTTTCGGCAGGACTTTTTTTAGCGGTTCGTACTTCAAATAAATATCTTTTTCTTTTGCTTCGTTTTCTAATTCTTCCACCACACTGGGTATTATTTCTTCAATTGATATTTTTTCAAAATTCACTTCCATCCTCCCCGCTTCAATTCGGGAAACATTTAAAAGGTCATTAACTAATTTTATCAGCCTTTCATTAGAAGCGTAAATATTCTTCAACGGCTTTTCCATTTTTATTGGCGGTTTTCCATAGGTTTTTTCCAGCATCATTGAAATATAACCTTTTATCGCCGTTAAAGGCGTTCTTAACTGATGAGAGGCAATAGAAACGAATTCTGATTTCGCTTTATCCAATCTCTTTAATTCTTCATAAGCTTCTTTTAATTCTTTTGTAGCTTTTTCTATCTCTCTTTCTAATCTAACGCTAAAATTTTTAATTTCTGAATATGATTTAGCGTTTTGGAGAGCAATTGATGCTTGATTTGAAAGAGTGGTTAAAAGTTCAATATCTTGTTGTGAATAAGGTTCACCAGATAATTTATTTCCCAAAACAATCATACCGATAATTTTGTTTTCCAAAAAAAGAGGAAGACAAAGAGCAGCTTCAATTCTTTTCATATTTTCTTTTAAATTTTCTAATCTTGTTTTTACTTCACCCTTGCCAGTATCTCTAATAACCAAAGAAAGCTCTTCATAAATTAAAGGTTTCTTGGTTTTTTCCAGCCAAATAGTTAAAAAGTTATCTCTTACTAAAGAAATTCCGTTTTCTTCTTTAAAACCGATATTTTTTTGAATTCTATAATCGCCGTTTCCTGATTCTCTTAAAAGAATCACTGTCCTATTTAATTTCATTGTATTCATTAAAGTATTAACAATTAAAGAAGAAAGTTTGTCTAAATCCAAAACCTGCGTTAACTTTTCTCCTAAATCAGTTAAAACAGTTTGATAAGAATAAAAAGCATAATAAAAGTATTTAGAAGCCAACTTTTCAAAAAACCTAAATATAGGTTGAAAAAACAGAATGCCAATAATTAAGATTAAAGAAGTAGCAATATTTATTGGAATGGGCCTAACTAACTGATTATTCAAAAATAATAATAGAAGTGCTAAACCAATTACCGAAACAAAAGAAAGAAGATAAACCGTTCCTTTTCCAATTACAAACCGTACATCCATTAAGCGATATCGAGTAATAGCATAAGTAGTGGAACCCACGATAAAAAGGGAAAAAACAGGACTTAACCAAAAGTAACGAGAATTGCCGCTTATTAAAGGCAAAACAATATCAACAATTATTGTTGGGATTCCAAATGAGAAAAGGCCGAGGAGAACAAACTTTAATTGAGTTTTTAAAATTCCTTTTGCTGATAAGTAATTTTTAATTAAATTGTAAAATCCCCAAAAAGCTATAAGTCCTATAAAAACAAAATAAAAAATGTATCCAGTGCCGGTGACAGTTTGTGGTCCCCAAGGATAAATGACTACTTTTTCTACCCAAAGATTTGTAAAAAATAAAAGCCAAATTAAGGGGATAGAAAAGATTCCATAAATTACCGCGGGGAAAATTAAAGATTTTATCCTTTCTACTGGAAAACAAGAAATAAAATATAAAGCAGGCGGAACCATAAAAAGGGACACAAGATAAACTAATTTTATCCACATTAATTGAGAGAAAATAATCGGATAAAAATAGAAATAAAAACAAAAAGCCCAAAGGCCTATAGAGAACGTAAAAAGAGCAAAACTAATATTAACTTTATTCCTTTTACCTTGCCGAAAAACAACCCAACTTAAAATAAAACTTATTATAGCGGAAACCAGCACTAATAATTTTGTATCCAAGACGAGTAACATCGGTTTAGTTATAGTTAGATTGAATTATTATATTGTAACTAAATTAAAAACCCCTTTCAAGGTTAATATTTTTTAAACCATGAAAGGGGTTTGGTCTCTTTACTCTGGCACTTTGGCTCGTAAGGCTATACTTCCTCCCCAGTAGGTTGGAATAACTGTTATCTCTTCGAGCCCTAGAATTGTCAGATGGACTATCAATTCTTTTCGGCCAGGAGATTGCGCGCCACGCTTTTTCAAGTCTTTAGAAATTTTATCAAGAATACGTCTATACTTAAGTCCTCGGATAGAGATAAGCGGAGCACGAAGAAATTCAGGCAGAAAGTGTTTCCACAATACTTTGGTAAACCCCCAATTATCAAGGAGGGTCCCCAGGTATAGGTAGCCGCCGGGTTTTATAATCTTAACCAATTCTTTGATTGGCTGTTTCCATCCGCAGTCAAGATAACAAATCACCTGATTAGAAACAACTCCACCAAAGAAGCCATCAGGCCACCAAGCCATGGGTTTTTTAAGGTTGGCCCAGCCTAGCGGTTTCGCGTGGTTAGTGCGTGGAAATCTGAAACTGGTATTTGGGAATAATCGTTGTACCCTTTCCGCTTCTAATTCGGCTTTTTTCAACATTTCTCTTGACCAATCGATTGCGTACACCTCAGCAGGTTTAATCTCCCGGCCTATAAGTTCGAACATGCTTCCAGCTCCGCACCCTGCGTCTAAATATATTTTTCCTTCTGCAGGGAGAAAGAGCTCGCCTAACTTTAGCCGATGTTCCGCTGCGATACGATTCAGATAGATATTCTCAAGGCCAGCTTTGGCGCCTTCGTCCCAGAGCTCCATAGGAATTGAATCGTTTTCAAGGGTAATTTCTTCCGGTTTTGGTATAACCAGAGCTGAGTTCATCTTACTCATTCTATTCGCCTCCTTCGTATATTTACTTTTACGCCGAGATAAAAAATATCTCGGTTACTGTTTTTATAGTATCACTTTTCTATAATTTTGTCAATAATTTTTGATAAAAATCCAAAACCCTTTCTGCAATAATGCTCCAAGAATAATTTTTGGCTTCGGTTTCCCCCCACTCCCCCATTTCTTTTCTCTTTTCTTCGTCTTTAATTAATATTTCTATTTTTTGAGCCAATCCTCGCCAATCTTCAGGTTTTACCAAAAACTCCTCTCCTTTACCCTTTAAAACTTCTTTATAAGCACGAATAGCGAAGCCAACAACTGGCTTTCCAGAAGCCATCGCTTCCAATAAAACTATTCCAAAACTTTCGCCATAAATTGCAGGAGCAACAAAAATATCACAAGTTGAAAAATAAGGAGGGACTTTATCTTCTACAACTTTTCCTTCAAAAATTACATCTTTTAATTTTTGTTCTTTAGCCCAGTTTTGACACTCTTTTTTTAAACTACCTCCTCCAACCACAATCAATCTAAGGTTTTTATGTTTCTTTTTCAAAATTTTATAAGCTTTGAGAAGATAAATTAATCCTTTCCTTTCTTCAATTCTTCCAACAAATAAAATATTTATTTTTCCGTCCAAAAATTTCTTGATTTTTGGCACGACCGGGTTAAACTTTTCTAAATATATTCCATTGGGAATAACCACTTTGGGTTTTTTGAAATCATCAAAAATATCTAAATCAAACGGAGCAACTCCGATAATGCCCGATATTTTTTTATTGATAACTTTTTTAAATAAATCCAAAACAAAAGGAAATACCTTTAAAAATTTATTAGTTTTTAAATCAATATAAGAATGGAAAGTTAAGACATTTATTTTGGCATTAGATTTTTCTAAAATCTGCCAAGAGTGAGGGCCGAAATTATGAAAATGCAGAACATCAAATTTTTCTTTTTTTAAAAATTTATCAATACTTCGCGGATTAAAACAAAATGTTAAATCGGCCTGCGAACCGTTAAAAGGAAAAGGGAAAGAGGTCCCTAAAAGCTTTATGTCTTTATCATATTTTTCTCTCGGGTATCGTCGGGGAACAATAATTTTTGCATCGTGTCCTCTTTTTTTAAATTCTTCTCTTAAGGCCAAAACGTGGTTTTTAACGCCGCCTGGATTAGAAAAAGAGTGAAGAGGGAATAAGCCAATTTTTAATTTTTGACTCATACAAAATGATTAAAAACTAAACCCCGTTAGTTGTTAATATTAAAATATGTAACGGGGTTAGTTAGTTTTAAATTGATGGAAAAGTGGGAGGCGGCGTAGATGGGGGTTGAGGCATTGAGGGTGGAGCCATGGGCGTTTTCGGCGTTCCTTTTTTATTTTTCATTTTAAAATAAACCAGCAGTCCTACTGCTACAACTAATAAAATTATCAAAAGAATAGTCATAATAATAATTTAAATTTTTAAATTTTGAATTATTCGACCTTTCTATCTTCAAAAGACTCTTTATTTTATTTTAAATTTAGTTCCCAACGCGGTCAAGCGCAAAGTTAAATCATATATGTCTCCCGCGCCCATAACAATCACTACTTCCCCACCCCGAAGATTTTCTTTTAAATAATTGATAATTTTCTCCTTGGGAAGATAAATCACATTTTTTTTGCCAATTATTTTGACTAATTTTTCTGAACTTACTTCTTTTTTTATAATAAGCGGGGCTTTCAAAGTTCTCCCCGAAGGGGAGGTTCTTATTATTTTCTCTTCCCTGCCGGCGACATCGTAAATATCAGTCAAAATTAATTTATCAACCGTAGCCTCTCTTAAAACCTTAATAAAATCTTTAAATAAATAATAGGTTCTTTGATATTGATGGGGTTGGAAAACGCACCATATTTTTTTCTTGGGATATTTTTCCCGAGCAGCTTTTAGTGTGACCTTAATTTCCGTTGGATGATGTCCGTAATCTGAAATAAGTGTTATGTGTTTTTTGTTCCATGTTATATGACTTATTTCAAATCTGCGCCAGCAACCCTTATATTTTGATAATGCCTTAAAAGAAACTTTATCAGGAATTTTTAAGATTCGAGCAACCGTTAAGGCCGCCAGAGCATTGGAAATATTATGCTCTCCCGGAATTTTTAGAATCTTCCTTAACTTACTCGCCTCAGGTTGTTTTAAAGAGTAATGTTTTATTTCCTGTTTCCTGTTACCTATTAACTGTCGAATAATTTTATCATCATTATTTACCACTAACGTTCCGTCTTTTGACAGATGGTTAATGTATTTTTTAAAAGCTTTAAGGATATTGTTCAGGTTTTTATAATAATCCAAATGGTCAGCTTCAATCGTAGTCAAAACAATGATTTTTGGCCAGTAATTTAAAAAAGAAGCCATATGTTCATCAGCTTCAATAACTAGATATTGTGATTTTCCTACTCTACAATTTGTACCACCAAACTCCTTAATTTTTGTCCCTACAATTACCGTTGGGTCTAAGCCAGCTTTTGTCAGTAAAAGACCAATCATACAAGTAGTCGTACTCTTCCCATGAGTGCCGGAAACCGCTATCGTGTAATGTTTTTTAGTCAATTCTCCCAATGCTTGAGGATAGCTTAGAGTTTTTATTTTCTTTCTTTTTGCTTCTTTAAACTCTGGATTAGTCGGCGTGACAGCAGGACTATAAATTACTAAATCAACGTCTTTTAGTAAATTTTTAGCTTTATGCTTGCCGATGAAAATTCTTGCCCCAAGTTTTTTCAAGGTTTGGGTAATTTCTGAAGAAACTAAATCTGAGCCACTAACTTTGTGGCCCTTTTCCAAATAATATCTAGCCAAAGCCGAAACTCCTATTCCTCCAATACCAATAAAATAAATTTTCATAGAAATTAATTTTGCCAGGGCTCCCGCGCATATATCACCTTAATTGCGCGGGATGCATAAAATAGATTTTTAATCGATTTTTAGTAAGCATGATTCTAAAATTGTGTATTCCGGGCCGGTTCTTTTCAATTGACTTTCCATTATTTCAATTGATTCAACCGGGAAAATCAGGGAAATTTCTTCTGAAATTTCCGGCCTTTCTTCTTTTTCAATTTGCCTGAATTCCCAAGTTTTTATTCTTCCTAAAGTAATATGGGGAGAATAGGGACGAATTTCACCTGAATTCTCTTTCGTTGAGGCTTCGGAAGGCGCAAGCGCGTTTTCCAAATTTTTTTGCAAATTGGCTAATTCCTGCGATTTTTCGCCTTCAATCCACACCATCCGGGGTGGTTTATTCGGAGGACCATAAATAATTTTATTTAAATTTATTGAAAAAGATTGGCCTTGCGAAGCAGCTTCTTTTACAAGTTTAATCACTTCTAAAAGTTCTTCATCATTTAAATACCCTAAAAAAATCAGGGTAATGTGTAAATTTTCTCTTTTCGTCCAGCGACAAGGTAATTCCGGCCAATTTTTTTGATAATTTAAAAGTCGCTCCTTAATATTCTCCGGCAAATTTATAGCGATAAAAATTCTATGCCGCATACCCCGTAGTAGAATTTCGACTAAAATTACATTTTATTTTTTTGCTGCCTCCGCAGTAGTCGAAATTTCACTACGGGGCATATTATAATTTTAGCAAATTTATGATAAAATTAAAGGTGAAATGAAGGAAGTTTATTTATATAAGAACCTTGCCGAGAGCAAGAACCTTGATTCTCGCTTTGCTCGAAATAAAAAACTTTCTGAAAATAAGGTTCAGTGTCAGAACTGCGCTCATTACTGTGTTATTTTGCCGGGAAAAAGAGGAATTTGTGGAGTTAGAGAAAATATTAATGGCAAACTTTATGCTTTAAATTACGGCAAAGCCATCGCCTGCCACATTGACCCGATTGAAAAAAAACCATTTTTTCATTTTTTACCGGGAAGTTATTCTTTATCAATCGCTACGGTCGGTTGTAATTTCAGTTGTTTAAATTGCCAAAACTGGGACATTTCCCAAGGTTTTAAAAATAGAAAAGAGATTTCCGGCGAAGATTTATCTCCAGAAGAAATTGTTAAAATTGCCTTGAAAAACAAACTGCCGAGTATTTCTTATACCTATACTGAGCCGGCTATTTTTTCAGAATACGCTTTAGAAATAATGAAATTAGCAAAGAAAAAAGGAATAAAAAATACTTGGGTGACAAACGGCTTTTGGTCAAAAGAACTTTTTGATTTAATTTCTCCTTATTTGGATGCGGCTAATGTTGATTTAAAAAGCTTTTCTGATGAGTTTTATAAAGAAAATTGCGGAGGTCGGCTTCAGCCGGTTCTTGATACTTTAATAAGATTAAAGGAAAAAAAGATTTGGGTTGAAGTTACTACGCTATCTATCCCCACCCTTTCAGATTCAGATAGAATGTTTAAAGATATTGCTAAATTTATTAAAGAAGCCTTAGGTGCTGAAACTCCCTGGCATATTACCCAATTTTCCGGCGCATTTTCCTGGAAACTAAAAAATTTGCCAGAGACACCGGTTGAAACTTTAAAAATGGCTTATGAAATCGGTAAAAAATCAGGTTTAAAATATGTTTATACTGGCAATATTCCCGGCTTGCCTTCGGAAGATACTTTTTGCCCTAAATGCGGAACTTTAGTAATTGACAGAACGGGCTATGTAATTTCCCGTCGTGATAAATCGGGCAAGTGCCCGAAATGCGGCACATATTTAAATTTAATTTAACCACTACGTAGAAATTACTTCGTAATTTTTAAAAATGTACAATCCTGAAAAACCTTATAAAAAACAAATTCTTGAATTAATTCAAGAAACTTGGAATACGCCATACGTTTTTATTAAAGATAACGTTATTGAGAAGAAAATTTCCTATCCCGACATTGACCATACGGATGGCATTGGAACAAAAGGAATTTATCATTGGCAAAAGCAAACTTTTGATAACGCTGTTTTAGATGTCCTGGCTATGAATTTGAATGATTTGGCTTTAATGAGGGCAAAACCATATAAGCTTTCAAATCATATTACAGTTCCGGAAGAAGACGAAAGAATCTTAAAAATAATCGAATTTCTTTCAAGAGAATGTAAAAAGAGGAATATAGCTATCGCTGGCGGAGAAGTTTCTTTTCATAATAATATTAATGGAATGGATATAAGCGCAACCGTTTCAGGGTTTGTTAAAAATTATAAGAAAAACAGGTTTGAAGTTGGCGACATATTATTAGGTATTAAAAGCAATGGATTGCATTCAAATGGTTTTAGTAAGGTAAGAGAGGTTTTTGGTGAAGATTATAGGCCTGAGTTTACTGAACCGACAAATATCTATTCTGATATAATTCTTTCTTTAGATGAAAAATTTGATATTCACGGAATGGTTCACATTACGGGCGGAGCTTATACGAAAATTAAAGATTTGTTGAATAATGCGAATGTTTATTTTAAAAGAGACCATAGATTGCAACCACACCAAATATTTAAAGACTTATACCAAAAAGGAATTTCTGATGAAGAAATGTATAAAACTTTTAATTGCGGCATAGGATTTATTTTGTCGGTCAACCCTAAAGAGGCTACGGGAATAATTTCTGAAATAAAAGATTTTGAGTCGGATATCATTGGAAAAGTGGTTTCGGGAAATGGAAACGTTAAAATAGAATCTTTGTTTAGTGAAAAAGAAGTAATCTTTTAATTATATTAAAATGTCAAACATTATTTTTGCTTGTATTTCTCCTCATCCGCCGATTATTTTACCTTCCGTCGGTTCCCCAGAAGACAGAGAAAAAGTTAAAAGTACCATTGAGGCACTGGAAAATTTAGGAAAGAAATTGAGCGAGGTCGGACCTCAATCAATTATTATTTCTTCTCCTCATCCCGATTGGGGTTTTGAGGTGCCCTTATACTTTCTCGCGAAGGATTTTCCAAGAAAAATTGAGAGAGTTCTAATCGGTTTAGAGTCACCGCAGTTCTATTTTGAAGAAGGAAAGAAAGTATATAAATCCAAATTACAAAACCCAAATGACAAATCTAAAATCGCTTTAATTTCTTCGGGCGATTTATCACATTGTTTAAAAGAAGATGGTCCTTATGGTTTTCAGACAGATGGACTAAAATTTGACAAGGATTTGATAGATGCCTTAAAGAAAAAAGACATAGAAAAAATCTTAAAATTAGACGATTTATATCCCGAAGCCGGAGAGTGCGGGTTAGGGTCAATTTGCTTTCTTTTGGGTATCTTGGAGGCTTCGGGCATAAATTATCAGCCAGAAGTCTTATCTTACGAGGGACCTTTCGGCGTCGGTTATTTAGTGGCAAATTTTAAATTATGATTTTTACCATAAAAGGACCAATAAAAGACAATATTTACAATTTAATGAGAAAGGTGGGTTATTTTTTTCAAAAAGAAGATAAGGAAAAAGGTGAATTTGTTTTTGTCAGACCACCTAAAGGTTATCCAAGATTCCATTTATATTTAAAAACAAAGGATGAAGATTTGATTTTTAATTTGCATTTAGACCAGAAAAGGCCTGTTTATGAGGGTACGCCAGCTCACAGCGGTGAATACGAAGGCGAAATTATTGAAAAAGAAACCGAAAGAATTAAGCAAATCTTACTAAATGCTGAAAATTAAGGAAATTATTAAGTTATATAATAAGGTTCAAAGAATTCCTTATTATTGCCCGAAAGAAAGGAATCCGGATTTATTATTGAAAGGGCGAAAAGGCAGTTGTAGTGAGAAACATTTATTTTTAGGAAAAGAATTTGAAAAATTGGGAATTCCGGTAAAATATCTGGTAATTAGATTTGACTGGAATAATTTGCCAATTCCGAAAGAAATAATCAGTAAAAATGAGAAGGGCTCCATTGGCTGGCATTTGGCCTTAAAAATCAAACCAAAGAATAAATGGATATATGTTGATGCCACTTGGGACCCGAGATTGAAAAAGGCTGGCTTTCTAATAACAAAAAATTGGTCAGGTTTATCAGATACAAAATTTGCCTTTCCCCCAAAAGAAATAATTGAATTAAAGAAAGTTCCACCAAAACAAGTGAAAAGATTAGAAAATAGAGAATTCTACAAAGCACTAAATAAATGGTTAGAGTTACAAAGGGAAAAAATAAAATTATGAATCCTTATGTTTCACTTGCAAAAGAGGCAATGGGAAATTACATCAAGGAAGAGAAAATTATTTCGCCGCCGAATGATTTACCAAAGGAGTTTTTCCAGCGAAAAGCTGGAGTTTTCGTCACGATCTATACAAAATACAAAACACCAGATACTAAATGCCAACTACGCGGATGTATCGGTACTTATCTGCCGACGAGGCAGAATATTGCTGAAGAAATTATTCATAACGCAATTGCGGCGGCTACTGAAGATTATCGATTTGGCTCAATTCAAAAAGAGGAACTCCCTTATCTTTCTTATGAAGTTTCTATTTTGAGTAAGCCGGAGCTAGTTAAAGATAACAAATCGTTCGCTTCGCTCTCTGTAATTGCTCAGCAATTAAGTAAAGAGTTAAATCCGAAAAAATTTGGTATAATTGTAAAAAGTCAGGGATTTTCTTCTCCCGATGTGATATTTAATCCTGCCCCCATGCCTTATCAGAAAACCGGACTTTTATTACCAGATTTGGAAGGGATAAATACTGTTGAGAAACAAATTTCAATCGCCTGTCAAAAGGCGGGAATTAATCCTAAAACAGAAAAAATTTCAATTTATAAATTTACGGTTGAAAAATATGAATAAATAAATGAACCTGAGCATGATGCTACGCTCAGAACCTTGTTTCTTCGCTAACGCTCAGAAATAAAAAAATTGCTAAAATTTTTTACGGAATAGCCGAACTCTTGGAAATTAGAGGAACGGCTTTTAAACCGGCTGCTTACAGGAAAGCGGCTAAATTTCTGGAAGAATTAGATAAAGACGTTTCAATAATTTACAAAGAAAAAGGGTTAAAGGGGCTAAAAGACCTTCCCAAAATCGGAGACAGTATGGCTAAAAAAATTGAAGAGTATTTGAAAAAAAATAAAATTAAATATTTTGAGGAATTAAAAGAAGAAACCGCTATCCAGCAGATTGTAACCCACTATTTCCAGACAAAAGGACTATCTTTAAGAGAACTTAAATACAATGCCAAAAAGAAAAAAATAATTTATTCAAGATATGTAAAACCAGCCAAACAGCTTTTGGAATTAGCAGGCTCTCTTAAAAAAGCATTTCAGGCGATTGATAAAGTGGCAGAATGGGCAAAATCAAGAAATTTGGATTATGCTATTGAAACCGTTTTTAAAAGATGGCTGGAATTGGATAGGTTAAAGCCGAAAGAAGTTGTTAAAAAGCCGTATTTTCAGGAAAATCCGATGGTCTGGTCGGAAACCAGAAAAAAATGGTATGTTATATCCCCCGAAGGCGATTGGCTTGGAATTTGCCGGCAAAGAAAACGAAATTGAATGGAGAATTGTGAAATAAAATGCTAAAAATAAATTCGAAAATTATTTTTATTGGCACGCCGGAATTCGGGGCGATTATTTTAGAAGGGCTTGTAAAAAATGACTATAAGCCGATTTTGGTTATTACGGCAACCGATAAACCAGTCGGCAGAAAACAAATTATTACTCCCCCGCCGGTAAAAGTTATAGCTGAAAAATATAAAATTCCCGTATCTCAACCGGAAAAAATTATAAATGTATAAATTACAAGATTCAAGAATCTAAAGCCCGATTTAATTATAGTCGGCGGCTTACAATCAAATTATTCCAAAAGAGATTTTAGAAATTCCAAAATATGGCTGTTTGAACATTCATCCTTCTTTACTGCCGAGATGGCGAGGCCCCTCTCCAATCCAATACGCAATTTTAAACGGCGACGAAAAAACCGGCGTTACTATAATTTTAATGGACGAAAAAACAGACCATGGCCCGATTCTCGTCCAAAAGTCAGTTAAAATTGAAGAAAAGGAAACGGCAAAAACCCTTCATGATAAATTAGCAGATCTTGGAGTTAATTTACTTTTAGAAAATATTTTGAAATGGCAGAAGGACTTAATTAAACCCCAGCCGCAAAATGAGAAAGAAGCAACTTTTTCTAAAATTTTGGTTAAAGACGACGGCAGAATTAATTGGGGAAAATCGGCTGAAGAAATCGAAAGAGAAATCAGGGCTTTTGATATTTGGCCGGGAAGTTTTACTTTTTGGGAAAAAGGCAGTCAACTTTTAAGAATTAAAATTTTAAAAGCCAGAGTTTTTAATAAAACAAATCATTCTTTAACTTATCCGATTGGTAAAACCGTGGTCGTTCCCCAAAATGAAATTGGAGTGCAATGCGGAAAAGATTTTTTGGCACTTGAAAAACTACAATTGGAGGGTAAAAAAGAAATATCTTCAGAGGATTTTATCAGGGGTTTTTCTGATTTTATTGGGATAATACTTAAATAATTTAAATTTCCAATTTTTAATTTTTAAATATGTTATCTCATACGGATTTAAAAAGAGGTGTTCAAATTATCTTAGACGGAGAACCTTATGAAATTTTAGAGGCCGCTCCTTTGAAAATGGCTCAACGCCGACCAGTAATTCAAAGTAAGATAAAAAACCTTATTACGGGAAATGTTTTTGAAAGAAATTTTCAGCAAGGTGATACTTTTGAGGAAGCGGATTTAAAGAAATTTGAAGTAAAATTTCTTTACACTCATAATGGTAAATTTTATTTTTCCGAAAAAGATAATCTAAGCAAACGCTTTGAATTAACTAAAAAACAGATAGGATTTGGTGCTGAATTTTTGAATCCAAACCAAATTCTAACCGGTATTTTGTTTCAAGAAAAAATCATTAATGTTGTTTTACCCATTAAGGTTCAGTTAAAAGTAACTGAAGCGCCGCCTGGGATTAAAGGTGATAGAGCTCAAGGCGGAACAAAAACAGTTACTTTAGAAACCGGAGCCAAGGTGAATACGCCCTTATTTATTGAAACCGGAGACATTATTGAAGTCAACACTGAAACCGGCGAATATGTGAGAAGGGTGGAATAAAAATATATTGAAGCGGTATTTTAGTAAAAAAACAGGCGGGTCGCTATTGCGACCCGATCTTATTATTTAAGAGGATTTACTCTGACGCTCCAGTTTATTCTGGTATAAGAATTTTATTATCTGCTTTTCTTAAGGATGATAACGCTTAGAATAAAGGCGATGGTGAAAAATATCGCTCCGAAAAAACAAGGAGTTAAAAAAGGATTGGCTACACCAGTTGCACAACCTAACGTGCAAGTGCGGGTATTCAGCCAATTGATAAGCTCAGTAGCGAAATTAAACCAAGCAAATAATGTGCCACAAAACAAAATTATAAATTGTGCTAAAATAACCTTTTTCATACAATTTTATTCGGTGGTAGTGCCGTCAAATTCAGCTTCATTTGCCTCGGCTTCTTCTTTTGTTTTCCTCACTATGCCGTCTTTATGGTGAGCAGGAGAATATATTGTATAGAGTTTTAATTCTTCCGTATCGGAAATATTGATTACATTGTGTTGTGCGCCTGCCGGAACGACTACAGCTGTTCCGTCTCTTAATTCGTACTCATTACCGTCAATAACACATTTTCCCTGCCCTTTTTCAAAACGGAAAAATTGGTCATTGTCAGAATGGACTTCCATGCCTATCTCTTCATTGGGCTTTAAGCTCATAAGAACCAATTGACTGTGCTTTGAAGTATATAACACTTTGCGGAAGTTTTTATTTTCCGATGTTGCTTTTTCAATATTTGTCGTAAAACCTTTCATATTTTTAAAATTTTATTATTTTAATCTTTTTTATTTTCGACCTTGCTATCTTATTTTACCAAAAAACCGCCTGATTGGCGATTCTAATGCGATTCGGTCTTTCAAACCGCACTCCAACCTACTGTATCTCTTTTTGTTTTAATTTTTCTTCTAATTCTTTAATCTTCTTTTTTAATTCAACCATCTGGAGCTCTCGGCCTACCGCTACCTTATTAAACTTTTCCAAATCTTCACTTTTCTTCTTTATTTCTTCTTCTATTTTTTTGCGTTCGGTAATATCGCGTATGATTGCCACAACTCCGATGATTTTCCTTCCTCTTTTTAAAGGAGTGCCTGAAATTTCCCCTAATATTTTTCTTCCGTCTTTTGTTGTTGCCTCCACTTCATAAGGAAGTATATCCTGACCGGCTATTGTTCTCACGAAATTAGCCAGGATTTGAATCAAACTTTTTGGCGTAAACATTGTCATAAATTTCAAGCGCTTGCCAATAATCTCTTTTTCCGAGTAACCTCCCATTTTAACAAGGCTTTCGCTTACTTGAAGAATTTTTCCCGTTTTGTTCAAAATAACCAAACCATCTCTGACGCTGTTAAAAATAGCGAGCAGTTTTTCTTCCGAATTATCAGTTTTTATATTTTTCTCAATTTTTTTATCCTTCATATTATTTCTCATTCTACCAAAAAACCGCCTGATTGGCGAATAGTTAAAAATAAAAAGACGGCGCTGAAAGCGACCGTCTTTGGCTTGGCTATGATTTAGCTATTTTCTTATTTCTTAACCTTTCTTAACTCCTCGCCATACTACCTTCACCCGATGTGACCATAGCTCCCCGGCATTTTTCAATGAGGGCGGCATTTTCCTCTTTCTTCTGCGTGTTTAATTGGCTTATCAGTACTTCTATACCTCGTGAAAGCAATTTATTTTTTTGGCACAGATCTGCTTTTTCCGTCTTTGTGCTTTCATCAAGATCTTGAATTTGTTTTCTCAGAGAAATAATCTGATCCGCAAAGCCCCCAATAAAACTTGCCATGGGTTCATCAAGAACACCAGCCTCTACTAATTTCCTCAACAATGCCAGTCTTGCTTCGGTTGTTTCGGCAGCCAGAATCGCTTTTGCTTCTTTTTGTTTTGGCTTACGAAAACAATCCTTGACGAAGCTTAATGAAATAATTACACCTAATGAAGGGTCTAAAGAAGCAGTTAGGGTTTTGGCGATTTCTTCGCGCGGCATACCTTCGCTTTTCAGCTTTCTTGCTTCCAGCTGTAATTTCTTTCTCTCTTCTTGGTAGATTTTACAGCGACCGGCATGTGCCACATACTTGTGGCAATCCTCAAACTTCCTAGTGCAAAAACACACATACAGTTTTGTTTCCATCTTTTTTCTCGTTTCCTCCCTTATTTTAAGCTATTTTAGGTTCTAAACTATCTTAAAACAGATATTATCTTTTGTCAAATTAAAAACCGCCCGTCGGGAGATTCATGAAAGTCTAAACTTTAATGTAATTTCGAATCTATTTTACTGATTTTTTATAGAAAATTATCTTGTATCCATCTGGGTCTTTTATGGCAAATTCCCGATTTCCCCATTCAAAATCTTTTGGCTCGGCGGATGGTTGTAATCCTTTATTAACCAGTTCCGAATATTTTGCATCAACGTCGTCAACAGAGATATAAATAAAAACTCCGGCTCCCTTGAATCTTTCAACGTCTTGTTTGAAAAATACTTTTGATTGGTCGTAGCAATGGATTTCAAAATCGTCCAACTTGGCGGCTACATAATTTTCCGTGCGTTTTATAACCTCAAAATCAAGCTTCTTGTAAAAAGAAGCTGTTTTTTCTAAATTCGATACGTAAAGTAAAATATAATCAAATTTCATATTTTATCTCTCTTTAAAGCAAAGATTGTAAAATTCATTGAAAATTTCTTTGGGAGCGGCAATAATTTCTTCGTCAAAAATTGTAAATTCTTCTTTTTTCCAATTGGTCACTATTAGCCCCATTTCTTTCAACATAATCAAGGAAGCTCCGGAATCCCAGGGATTTAACGAATTATGTACATAACAAGTGAATTGCCCCGTTGCCGTCATGACTAAATCTAAAACAGCCGAACCCATAACCCTTAATGTCGCTACTTTTCCGACAAGTTGCTCCCATTTTTTGATTAACATTCTTGGCGTTTCACCATATGCCCATGAGGTTCCCGCAACCGCTTCTTTTAAAACGGGTGTTGGTCTTTTTTGCACTTTATTCCCGTTAAGAAATAATCCTTTCCCGATTTCGGATTCGTACAGGTTTTTATTGAAAATATCATATACGACCCCGCATTTTGGTTCGCCAAATTCATAAGCCCCGATCGATATCGCAGCTTGAGGAATGTTAAAAGCATAGTTTTTCGTCCCGTCTATCGGGTCAACAAGGAAAAGCAGCTTAAAGTTTTTAAAATTATCTTTTGTAATTTCAGATACGGTTTCCTCGGAAAGAATCCGGCAATCCGGAAATTTAGCATTCAAGCCGTTTACGATTATCTCTTCGCTTTTTTTGTCGGCTAAAGTAATAATACTCCCTACTTCTCCCTTTGATGCGGAATCTAAATTTTCCACCTCCCTTATTCCTTCGGCGGCATGACATATAATTTCTTTTATTGTTTCTAACATATTATAAATACTTTGGATAGCACTTTTTACAAAAATGAAACTCAATCAATATTCTTTTCAGTATAACCCACATATGATTTGCTTTATACATATTTATACCGCAGTCGTCACAGGTAAATATTTTAAAGATTGGTTTTGTTTTATCCGTCCAATTGCCGGAAATTTTCTCTAACTTTTTTTTAATATTTTCTGGGAATTTTGAAATAAGTCTGGATTTTTTGACTTTTATTATCGGCTTTTTTATCTCAATGGAATTTGATTTAAATTTACCCTCACATTTATTGCAAAAATGAACTGGCGTCTTATAGCCACCTGTCACAAGATAATGATACCAGGCTTTTTTCGTATAATTTTGACAATTTGCGCACCTAAAACCCCTATATTCTACTTTTGGGCTTAAATTCCAAGTCTGCACTATTCTTAATAAAACTTTTTGATTGTTCATTTTAAGTAATTTTACTTAAATCTCCATCTAAAACAACGTCAGCCATCGCTTTTATTTCTTCCGTATAAGAAAGCTCTTCTGGTATTGGATTCAGGAGAAATATCTTTTTATCGTTTACGTGAGCAAAACCCATTTCCATCAAGGTATTTCCGCCGATGTA
Source organism: Candidatus Nealsoniibacteriota bacterium (assembly GCA_963820485.1). Classification (GTDB taxonomy): domain Bacteria; phylum Patescibacteriota; class Minisyncoccia; order Minisyncoccales; family JBGOYX01; genus JBGOYX01. The sequence goes on along the minus strand of CAWFZW010000002.1, from coordinate 39,615 downwards.
ATTCTTAATTCCGTTCTTATCATAATTTAAAACTAAAATGGCATCGCTGTTCGCAATGGCATTGTAATACCATTTTATAAATCCGTATTGTTTTTTAACCTCTGCGTGCTCGGTTTCAATTCTTTTCATTAACTCTGGCGCTCTGCCAGCAGCTAATTCTTCGTAAACCTGATTAATAATCGCCTCATGCCCCATTTGATTTAATTTATTTCTCAGCTCCACCATTTCCTTTCGGAAAGTTGAACTGCCGCAAATAGTTATTTTCATATTACTTCATTATTGTATGAATAATTAAATTTAAAGGATATCTTTTGCCCAAAAAATAATCTTTTACCATCTCTTTTATATCTAAATCACGAAGAGTGTTTAAGTCCATTTTTTCTATTTCTTCTGGCGAAAACCAGCCTGTTTCGGAAACATCATCAGCAAGTTCAGCCACTTCCTTATCAGAAATATCACCTATAAAGATGAGTTTTATGCTGTGGTGGATATCGTCGGCTTCTTTTTTTAACAATGAATAAACGCCCAAGATGTTTTTTGGCTCAAAATCAAAACCACTTTCCTCTTTCACTTCTCTTTTTACAGCATCGATAGGATTTTCGCCTACCTCAAGCCAACCGGCGGGGTGACTCCATTTTCCTTTTGCCGTTTCTTTAGTTTCTTTCACTAATAAAATTTTACCGTTTCTTTCTACTATAGCTCCGACTACGCCGAATGTTTGCGTAAAAACTCTTTCCATAAATTTATATTTCATTCTACCAAAAAACCGCCTGATTGGCGATTTTATCGACTTCAGAAAGAAGTACGTTCGAAAGCCATTTTATGAAGATTTAATACCAAATCGTTAAAGTCCTGTGGTGTGGTTTGCTATCACTTGGTAAGCTCTTTCCTTTAAACCAAATTAGAGTATGAACTTCTGGGGAAGAGACATCAAAGCTTCTCTTATTTAGTTCTTTCTTTATGTCTTCAATAGCTTGAACAGAAAAAGCTCTTATTTCTATTTCTTCTTCACTGCCCGATGGAATTTCTATTTTATTATCGATTTTTTCTGATAATTCCTTTGAGTATTCTAAAATTTTAAAATACCTTAAAACAGCGGGATTTATATATTCAGCACTTCCTGTAAGTTGATTGTAATTTTTTAATTCATTTTTTTTAAACTCTTTGAAAAGTTCATAAGAATACTTCCCTACCAATTGGGCTCTTTTGTTAAAATAAATATTTTCTCCTTTATATTCCGCTTTATCATCAAAAGAAGAAAAGTAGTTGTTTAAAATATCTACTATTTTTAAACAATTGTAATCGGCTTTCTTAATTAAATTCAAAAAATTACTTTTAAAATTTTCTTTTAAAATTAAGGTGTTTTCTTTTAAAATACTTAATCTTTCATTAAAAAGAGGAATTTTATTTTCACCTCGTAAGATATATTCAAATTTTTCTTCATCCAAATCCTTAATAAAATCGGGTTTTAGAATAAGTTTTCTTTTCTTCTATTGCTCTTGTTAAAGAAGCAAAAAGTGCAGAACTTCCTTCGTGCCATTTATTTTTATAGTAAACTTTCCATCTTTTATCCGACCAAAAACAGAAATTTAAACTATTAAAAATAAAAATATAATTTATTTGGTCTTCAAAAGAGCCCTCATTATAAAATGTTTCTGTTCTCCAAGCAGTAGGAATAATATCTTCTTTTTTAATTTGTAAACAGAATTTATCTAATTCTTCTTTATTAATCCTTACATGTGTAGAATTATTTATAACGTATGGAATTGTTTCTAAAACTTTGTTCATATTATAAATCTTATCAAAAAACCGCCCGACCTGTAAGGTATAGGGCGATTTTGGTTTGCTAGCGCTATGGGACGATATTAGAACTTTTTTAATTACTAATCGGTAAGCAAGGTATTTAATTTTTCCAATGCAGTCTTATATATATCCAAAAATTTTATATAAATTTTGTTCCAATCTTCTAAATTCCATGAATCAATCAAATCAATTTTTTTTAGTTCTTCAAAAAATGTTTTGTCTAGCTCTGGATGAGCTATAAGACTTAAGATTTTGTATAAATTCCTTAAACCAAAAACGTCTTTATCCGTTGATCTTCCTTGCGATTGTAAATATAGTTGAAGTTGATTTAACGGTTTTTTTAAATCGGCATTATTTTTGAGCCAAGGAATTATTTTTTGTGCCTCCACCAAATTTTCATAACTACACTTAGAATCAATAACATTTAATAAACTCCTTAAATCGTTACTATAAGCAATTAGCGTAGCCTTTTGTTGTGGTGCTTCAATGTGCTTATAAAAAGCTTCTGACTGCGGAAACAGTTTGAAGCCCCACTTACTTAAGGCCTTATTGTTAATATTTTCTCGTAGTTGGAAAATTTCCATAACTAATGGGGCATTCGAGTATTTTATTGTTATTTCTTTTTCGATTTTTTCTTCATTTTTGAGTTCTTTCTTTTTCTCGGCGTTAATGTAATCCCCTATTATCTCTTTAGCCCGACTACCGCCCTCTCTAATAATTTTCTGTTTAAATTCTGTAACCAACCGACCACTCCAGTCTTTAATTTCGTTAGCAAAAATATTTTCGGCGACTTCATCATCTTTTATTTTTTCGTAATTATCAAAATAATATTGAAAGGATTCTTTAGGGCTTGTCCTTAAAAAATAATATAGTGCTTTTTTTCTAACTTTTAAAGAAAACTTTTCCCCTTCAAAAATTTCTTTTATTTTTTCGGCTTGATCTAATAATGCTTTTGCTTCACTCAAATAAGAAAGAATGGAATCTAGGTCGTATTCGTCTCCATTCTCATTAAATACGGCTAAAATATTTTTTGCCCGATCAGTGATTCTCTCGTCAAAAAAATTAATCTCAGCTAAATAATCTAAGCACCATATAAAATTTTTCTTACTTGTTTGAAGGTCAAGCGCAATTTTTTGGGCCATGTCTTTAGCCTCCTCTGACTTAAATTTCGCAATGCTTCCCAGAAAATAATGAGATATGGAGCTATTTTCTTTTTCTTTGTATTTATCGTAAATAGGGCGTAAAAAATAAGCGTCACCTATTATATCCATTTCTTCAAGGATTTCTATAATTTTCTCTTCGTCATCCTCTTGATATAGTTTAGATATTAATTTTGAGTTATATGCTTCTGACATATTGATTTTTATTGGTTTTATTTTTTAAGCTGTTTCGCTTATTATAAAATCGCAATTTAGGAATGTCAATTTCAAAAAAAAATGGCTTATAATCTTGAAAAAATGAATTATTTTATGCCTTCACAATAAAAAAACCGCCCCATAAAAAGGCTGTTTTTTCTTTGCTGCGGGGCTTGGACTCGAAGAGTTGCCCGAAGGCATTCAGACATAAAGGGGTTTTTGGGGGTCTCGGTTCTCGCCAAGTCCACGCCACAAATCAAAATCATAATGTCCTTAATGATATTCTGATTTTGATAGCTGCGGGGCTTGGACTCGAACCAAGATTGATGGCTTCAAAGGCCACTGTCCTACCATTAGACGACCCCGCATCGTAGTTTACTAGCTACCATTTACTTTCTCACTGATTTCAACGATTGCTAATTCTATTGGTAATTGGGGTATGGACGAATATTTTATTTTGTTTTCAGCGGTTAAAAATAAATTTATAATGTTTCTTAACTCTTCTTCCTTGAAATTATCTGCCTGAATTTTAAGTTTTTGAAACTCTTCTCGGGTTAAACCGGAAATTATCGGATTTGACTCTTCAGCTCCCGTTACTTTCAAAATTAAACCTTGCCTCAAATAATTAATTAATGACTTGGTGAATTCCTGAATATCCGAACCCCGCTCAATCAAATCATTTAAAAAACTGATGGCTTCCGAAGCTTTTTTTTGATAAAGGAAATCCACGAATTTACTGATTATGTCCACTTCCACCAGCCCCAATATTTCTTTTATGTCTTCTGCTTTTAATTCGCGATTCTCTCCTCCCGAATAGGTCAAGGCTTGGTCTAATAAGCTTTCGGCGTCTCTGAGGGAACCGGAAGCTGCTATCGCAATTAGCTCCAAGGCTGCTTTTTCAATTCTCACTTTTTCTTTTTCTAAAATATATTCCAATCTTTTAATGATTTCGGGAATGGTTAATTTCCTGAAATCAAATCTTTGGCAGCGGGAAATAATCGTCGGAATCATTTTATGGATTTCGGTAGTAGCTAAAACGAAAATGGCATGGGAAGGCGGCTCTTCCAAGGTTTTTAAAATGGCATTTGAAGCTTCTTTTGTAAGTTGATGGCTTTCATCAATTATAAAAACTTTGTATTTTGATTTTGTCGGAACGAATCCTATGCCATCTCTTAATTCTCGTATTTCGTCAACCCCTCGGTGAGAAGCAGCGTCAATTTCAATCAAATCCATTGACCTGCCATTATTGATTTCCAGGCAGGAAGAGCACTGATTGCAGGGTTCAAATTCGCCATCCCTGCCTGCCGGCGAGGCAGGTTTTCTATTTTGGCAATTTACGGCTTTTGCCAAAAGCCGGGCAATAGTTGTCTTTCCACTGCCTCGCGGCCCGGAAAACAAATAAGCGTGAGAAATCATTCCGGAAGAAATTGCGTTAGTCAGTGTTTGAACCACGTGCTCCTGCCCGACAATTTCTGAAAAATTTTTCGGTCTGTATTTTCTATACAATACTAAGGTTGACATATGTTATTTTTAGCATAACTTTTCCTAAAAATCAAAAAAATAGGAGCGGATATAATTACCGCTCCCAATGCTTCTTTGGGACAAGAATCAACTTTTTTTGCTCTCTTGTAATTTGTAAAGCATTAACAGTCGCTCTGTTTCTTCTCGCTTTTCCTCATCGATAACAGACTCTGCCCGTTCAATTGCTTTTTGAACTAATCCGTCAAGCAGAGATACGTCCTTATTAATCGGCAACATTAGGTCTATTTGGAAAGGCCACACCATCAAGATATGACGAAACACATTATCCTTTATTCTAATACTGAAATATTTGAATATGTGCCGCCACTTTAGCGCTCTTAAGATATCGGCTAAAAGGATGATATAATGGGTTTTTTCATCATAAGAAAGGCCACTTACCGGAAAGATAGTTATCCAGTGTGCCTCCAATGATACATCTTTTCTAATTGTAAAGTACTTCACTTTTTTCCTCCTTAATATTTCTTTTACATAATAACACAATTAAATCTATTTATCAATACTGACAGCTTTTTTAAAAAAGGTATAATAAAACAATATGCTCAGAGTCTATAATACCCTATCGCGAAAAAAAGAGGTTTTCAAGCCGAGGAATGGCCATAGGGTCAATTTTTTCGTCTGCGGACCGACGGTTTATGATTTTTCTCACATTGGGCACGCCAGAACCTATGTGATATTTGACGTTATTGTAAAATACCTGAGAGAAGCGGGATATAATGTTTTTTATTTACAGAATATAACCGACATTGATGATAAAATTATTGACCGGGCAAAAGAAAATAATGTTTCGTCTCTAAAATGGGCTAAGAGATTTGAAAAGGAATACCTTAAAGATGTAAAAGATTTGAAAATAAATAGTGTTTCAGAATATGCTCGCGCAACCGATCATATAAAAGAAATAATAAGTCAGATTAAGCGTTTGATAAAAAAAGGTTATGCCTATCAATTAAAAGACGGAATATATTACGATATTTCTAAATTCAAAAATTACGGAAAACTATCCAGAAGAACGGTTATTCAAGCGGAAGACGGCGTTTCCAGAATAGACGAAACTAAAGGAAAGAGAAATAAAGGAGATTTTTGTTTATGGAAATTTTCCCCTTCGACAAGCTCAGGGCAAGTAAAAGGAGGAGAACCGAGTTGGCCTTCACCCTTTGGTCAAGGCAGGCCTGGATGGCACATTGAAGATACGGCTATTACTGAAAAATATTTCGGCTCCCAATATGATATTCATGGAGGAGCAAGAGACTTAATGTTCCCCCATCACGAAGCTGAAATCGCCCAAATGGAGGCGATTTCCGGAAAAAAACCTATGGTTAAATACTGGCTTCACACGGGATTTTTAACGGTAGATGGGCGGAAGATGGCAAAATCTTTCGGAAACTTCATAACTATCGGGGATTTTCTAAAAGAATACTCTCCCCGCATTTTAAGATTTCTTATCGTAAAAAATCACTACCGCTCCCCCATTAATTATAATGAGAAATTAATTTCTCAGACAAAAAAAGAATTAGAAAGAATAGACGAGTTCGTTGAAAAACTTAAAAACATCAGAGGGCAGTCGAAATCACTGCCTCACCGGCGGGCAGGAAAATTTAAAAATTTAAAATTCCGAAAAGAATTTGACGCAGCGATGGAGGACGATTTTAATACACCGAAAGCAATAGCAGTAATTTTTGATTTGGTAAATAAGGGTAATTCTTTAATTAATAAAGGACAATTAAATAAGGCCGATGCCGCTAATATTTTGGAATTTTTGAAAAAAATTGATGATATTTTTAATTTTATTTTTTGGGAAAAACCGAAAGAAAAAATACCCCAAATTATTCTTGATTTGGTCAAAAACAGGGAAAAATTCCGAAAAGAAAATCTCTGGCAAAAAGCAGATGAAATTAGAAAGAAAGTTAAAAATTTGGGTTATCAAATTGAAGACATAAAAGAAGGTCCGAAAATTAAGAAAATCTAAATATTTTTGATAAAAAATAGCGCCTCTCCCGATGGAAAGGCGCTTTTTAAATGTACCTTTTTGATTATTGCCTGATTTTTTTGCGGCATTCATTAATAAGCCATTCGGCGGAATTCGCAAATTCAGGCAGATTTCTTCTTTTCCTCTCAGAATCAATCAATGGTTTCAGTGTCTCCCAGGTATCTATAAACCAAGTGGGCAGCCAGCATTTAAAGATTATGTCGCTTCTTAGCGCTCTATAACGTATGCCGACGCCAATGCGGTTGAAAGCATAAACATATTGAAGGATTACCTGGGTTTTGGCCGGGTCATTCTTCAAATAAGAAAGAAGGCTAACCGGAGGTTTTTTTGTTTTCATCCTCCTTAACTCTTCTCTGGCTCCCTTTCTATCTGCCTCGTTGAATTGTTCTGAAACAAACAGCAAAGTCACTGCTCCCCAAAGACGATACAATAAAAAAGCAATAACAACTAATAGAGCAAAACCGAACAAGACGAGTATTATCATCTAATTTACCTCCCTTTCAAAAGTGTAATTGTTTTTTTGTTAAAGTGCTACTATGTTACTTTTTAAATTTTTGAATTTTCAGAATAATCGGAATAAAGCTATTATACTCTTTTTAGATAACTTATCAAGATGGGGGCGAAGTTGGGGAAATTTTGTTGAGAATTAGTATATTACTTTTCTTGCCAGAAACTAGAGATTTTGATATATTATCTAAGTATGGCGGACAATCAACTGCCGGAAAGATTACCACCTCAATCAATTGAAGCAGAAAAGAGCGTTTTGGGATGCCTGATGATTGATAAAAATGCCATTTTCAGGGTAGCTGATTTTTTGACGGCTGGAGATTTTTACAAAAAAAACCACGGAGAGATTTACAGCGTTTGTCAGGAACTTTGGGTGAAAGGAGAACCGATTGACTTTTTATCGGTTTCAAATCGCCTCAAAGAAAAAGGGCTTTTGGAGGAAATTGGCAGTAACAGCTATTTGACCGAGCTGGTAAATTGCATTCCTACCGCCAGCCATGTTTTAAATTACGCTAAAATCATTCAAAGAAAAAGAGTTTTGAGAGATTTGATTTCGGCAGGCCAGGAAATTGAAACCCTGGCTTTCAATGAAAAGGAGGATACCGAGAAACTCGTGGATGAAGCGGAAAAAAGAATTTTCAGCATCGCTCAAAAAGGATTAACCCAAGAATTTGTACCGATTAAAGATACTCTGGAAGAGGCTTTTGAGAGAATTGATAAACTATCAAAGCATGAGGGGGGTCTTCGGGGGTTATCAAGCGGATTCAACGATTTGGACAATATTTTGGCGGGTTTTCAAAAATCCGATTTAATTATTTTAGCTGCCAGACCCTCTTTGGGAAAATCGGCTTTAGCTCTTAATCTTGCTCTAAATATCGCTAATGCCGAAAAGGTTCCCGTGGGAATGTTTTCTTTGGAAATGTCCAATGACCAAATTGTTGACAGGTTGATTTCAAGCATCTCCGGAGTAGATTTATGGAAATTAAGAACCGGCCGGCTTTCAGATAAAGGCGAAGATAATGATTTTGAAAGAATTCAAAAAGCGCTGGGGATTCTGTCGGAAACTCCGATTTATATTGACGACGCCGCTTCCCCCACTATCTTGCAAATGAAAGCGATGTGCAGAAGATTGCAAGCGGATAAAGGTTTGGGGATGGTAATTATTGATTATCTACAGTTGGTGGAGCCCTTGAATCCGAACGCCGGTCTGGTTGAGCAGGTCTCTGAAAATTCCCGCGCTTTAAAGGGGCTGGCTAAAGAGCTTAATATTCCGGTTTTAGTGATATCGCAGTTATCAAGAGCGGTTGAAATGCGGTCCCCTCAGATTCCTCGGCTTGCCGATTTAAGGCAGTCGGGAACAATAGAGCAGGATGCCGACGTTGTCATGTTTATTTATCGGGAAGACAGATACAGGCCGGAAACCTCAAAAAAAGGAGTGGCAGATTTAATCGTTGCAAAACACAGGAATGGCCCGATGGGCAGAGTAGAGCTTTATTTTGATGAAAGAGTGGTAACTTTCAGAAATCTGGAAAAAAAATATGAAGAGGAGTAGTGCTATTAATTTTCCCCGACCCCTCTCCGAAGTAGGATGTTATTTTTAATCAACCATGTACTCAAAATCTATTCAAAAATTAATTGAGAAATTCTCTAAATTTCCGACGGTGGGTCCAAGGACCGCCGCCCGTTTTGTTTTTTATTTATTGAGATTGCCAAAAGAAGAAATTGATGAATTAATAAATTCAATTTCAAATCTCAAGCAAAATATAAAAATTTGCTCTTCTTGCTTTAATCCTTTTGAAGGAGAGGGAGAACTTTGTGAAATTTGTTCAAATCAAACCCGGGATAAAAGTTTGCTTTGTATTGTGGCCAATGAAACCGACTTGCAAGCTATTGAGAAAATTAAAAAATATAAAGGTCTGTATTTCATTTTGGGTGGTACGATTTCCGCCTTGAAAAAGGCTGACATTGAGAAATTAAGAATTAAAGAATTGGAAGAAAAATTAAAAAAGCAATCCGAAATCAAAGAAATTATTCTGGCTTTCAACTCAACTCCGGATGGCGAAGCCACTGCTTTATATATTGAAAGGTTAATAAAAAATCTGCCTAATGGCAGGAAAGTAACTCGTTTGGGACGGGGTTTGCCGGTCGGCGGAGAGTTGGAATACGCCGATGAAGAAACGTTAAGTTCCGCCTTTGAAGGAAGAAAATAATATCTTTATTGAAATAAAAAATGCCTTGGCTAAAAACCGAGGCATTCTCTCTAGTTAAGGCATTGAAGTCTAATTCGTTGCCTTTTTTCGCGCTTGTGAAAAAAGTGACCCTCCTAAAATGCCGGCGAGGAAAACCGCTATAAGAAAGGAAAACCACCATACTGCGCACCAATTCTTGGCATAATACACCATTAGCTTTTGGTCACGGTTGACCAATTCAATTTTGCTTATTTTCTGGGTGGTTCCTTGAACACCAAGTTTTGGGGTGTCGGAAGTTTGGTGATAGTTATCTCCCGATTTCCCCTGGTATTTTATCTCTTCTACACCGTTTACGCTTATTAGAACAACGTCATAAGCCCTGCTGGTAAAATCTATCACAGAAGAAGAGTCTTGAAATGTCACGGATTCATCAGTAAAATTCCCAGGGGCGAGCTCTTCTGTTTGGATGCCAGACAAATCAACAGTGATCCTATTATTATTGTCTAAGGTCACCAAGAAAGTTATCCAGCTTACCGTAAGAATCCAACAAATTACCGCGCCAGCCAAGTATCCTTTTTTCAACGTACTATTCCTCCTTTATATTTTATTATTTTAATAATAACAGATTAAATAAATTTGTCAAGCTTCAAAAAACTAAAAACGGCTTAGATTCTGCCGTTTTGTTTTATTTTATATTTTATTTTTCGGTCTCTATTTTTAAAATCTCTACTTCGGTGAAGGGCTGGCGGTGGCCCTTTTTTACTTTATAGCGGGTCTTGGCTTTATATTTAAAAACAATCACTTTTTTATTTTTTCCCTGAGACAATACTTTTCCGATAACTTTCGCTCCTTTAACTAAAGGATTTCCAATTTCAAGATGTTTCCCCTTTTCCAATAATAAAACTTCGTTAAAGATGATTTCACCGCCTTCTTTTTTTTCAATTTTCTCTATTTTTATTTTTTGACCAGGCGAAACTAAGTATTGTTTCCCGCCGGTCTTGATAACGGCTAACATAATATTCTTATATTACTATTTTCTATAAATTTTGCAATGGCCAATCTTAATCTTCTTTTCCCTCCTTTAATTTTTTAGCCTCCCCTATCTCTACAAATTTTTCTAATTTATCGTCCAGCAATTTAAGGCGATTTTCCGAATCGGAATAAGAGGAAGAAGCGTTTCTCAAATGGCTTCCCAGTTTCCTGAAATCGTTCATTAATTTTTCGGCATCTTGATGGACTTTGGCTATTTTTTTCAGAATTTCCTGGGTTTGTTTTGAAATCTGGGTATCCCTGAACCAATGTTCAATAGTTCTTAAGGTCAGATAAATCGTGTTTGGTGAAGTTAAAATGATTTTTTTTGACCAGGCGAAAGCGGCGACATCCACTTCTCTGCCGATATTATTAATTATTTCGTAGTAAATGGCTTCTGCCGGAATATAAATTAAAGCGAAATCGGTTGTTCCTTCCGAGGGTAAAACGTATTTTGTGGCGATTTCATTTATCCTGTTTTTAACGTCGTCCAAGAAGCTTTTTTTGAAAAAGTTTTTTTCGGTTTCGGAAACGGCGTTTGCCATTTTATCAAAGTTTTCAGACGGAAACTTAGAGTCAATCGGTAAAACTTTGTTATTGGGAAGCTTTAAAACGGCGTCAACCTGCTCTCCGGAAGAAAAAAGATACTGAATTTTATAAAGTTCTTTCGGAAAATGCTGAGATAGAATATGCTCCAACGACGCTTCCCCCCATTGGCCCCTGAGTTTTGGTGATTTAAAAATTTCCTGAAAAGAGGAAACATCCTTAACCACTTCTTCAATCTGTTTTAAGTTTTCCCGCATTTCGGTTGTTTCTTTGGTAAAAGAACGGATTTGGTCGTTAAGCTGCTTGGATGTTCCGTCTACGCTGCCCCGAATTTCTCTAAGCTGGCCTATCATTAAATCAGTTATCCGCCTTTCCAAATCCCTGATAGCATCAGATTGTTTTTCATCAGTTCTTGATTTTCTGCTCAAAAAAATAAATATTCCTGCTGCAATTGCTATCCCCAGGAATATTAAAAAAATCGAAAGAAAGTTATTCATTATTTTAATTTATCATTAATTTTCCAGAAATCAAGGTTCTCGCCGAAGGAAAGGTTTTTACCTTTTTAAAATTTCAACTGAGATAAAAATTATATAAAGCGCCACTAAAAATATAGCTTCTTTTCTGGTGATTTTTTGGCCGGTTCTTAAGAAAAATAGGAAAGAAATTGCCGAAATTATCAGAAAAATTCTGGCAATGGCAAGAGATGAAAAATCGGTAATTTGTATGGGACAAATTAAAGCAACTATTCCTAAAACCAAAGTGGCGGGAACTATAACAGCCCCCATTAAATCTCCGAGAATCAGCCAGCATTCCCCTTTTCTAGCCGAAACTAATGGAAAAATAAGTTTCTGGCAAGCAATTGCCTAAGGCGACTATTAATATTCCGATTAACTCCGGAGAAAAACTTAATTTATCAGCAAAAAATCTGGCAGAAGTAATAATGCCCTGGGCGGCAATTATTAGTAAGAAAATTCCACCGATAATTGTTCCAAAATCTTTTAAAAACAATTTAATGGTTTTAGAAAACGGAAGCCGCGGCGTACCGTCATAAACTTTTTTAAACCTCTCTTCTTTTGAAAAAAGCCAAAAAGCATAGACGGCAAAAGCCAAAATCAGCATTATGCCGTCAATTCTGTCCAAAGAACCGTCTATAATCAGAAGCATCGGCAAAACGGCAATCACTATTGTAAAAATAGCCGATCGCTGAACCATTCGGCTTTCAGCCGGAATACAGTTGGCAAATAAAACGGCTAACCCTAAAACTAAGGTCAAATCAATCACATTTCCTCCCACCACATCGCCGAAAGATAATTCAGGAATTTTTCTCAAGGCAGAAGATACTCCAACAACAAGATTAGGAATAGAACAGGCAAATGCCATTATAAAAAAAGCGACAATAAACTCCCTCCAATGTAAAAACTTAGCTATTCTTATTAAAGCTTTAATTAACCATTTACCCGAAAGAGCAAGTAAAAGACAAGAAATAAGAAAAACTAAAATGTAAAAAAATACCATCATTTGAAAAAATACATTATTTCATAAATAATACCCAAAGCAAAAATTAAAATTAAGGGGCCTGCTAAAAAACACAGTTTTCCCGTTTTAATCTTGCGATACATTAACAAAATTAAAATTCCGTCAATTCCCAACATTATTCCTCCGACAAAAGATATTACGGGAATAAAATTTTTAATACCGATTAAAAAAAGGATTAAGGGTAAAAAGCAAGTCAACGACCAAGCGGCTAATTTCGGCACCTTTAAATCATACCAAAAGGTTTTTTTTAATGTTAATCCTACCGTTATAAAAGAAGTAAAGGTGGTTAATAGCCCGAATAAAAGACCTATATTGAATATAGCAGGACCTAAAAAATTCCTAAGGCCGGTTAAGGCAGATTCCGTGGTTTGATTTCCCGTAATCCCTAAAATCAAATAGATAAAGAAAAGATAAACTAAAATCGGAATCAAAATGGCAATGGGAATTATTTTTTTAATCAAAATTTTATTTTCTCCCAGCATTTCTTCAATTTCCGGAATTAAGGTTGCACCCCAAATAGAAAATAGAATGGGACCATATGGCAAAAATAAATTTTTGACACTTATTTCTCCGGAACTAATAAATAAATTTCCAGTATTTATTAAGAATTTTCCTTTGAAAAATAATAGAATTAATATTATAAAAAATAAAACCAAACCCCAAAATTCCACCTTGCAGATGGCTTTAATACCAAAAAAAATAAGAAAAGATCCTAATATAAAATAAATAACAGTATAAATCAAAGTTGAACCGCCAAGAATTGGAGAAATTAAATTCGCCAAGAATTCCCCGCCAACAAGAAGATAGGCTAAAATCGCCCCGAATAATCCCAAAATTGTTGAAATATAAGCCATGGTTTTACCTTTCTTTCCTAAATAAATTTCAGCAAAACCAGGAAGGCGCTTGAAATCGGGGGTTTTCAGGGATAATTCGCCAAAAAACATATGAACAATAACAGCTATTGCTCCTAAAATTAAAAAATAACCCAGTATTACCCAAAATCCAACCTTTAGAGTGATGTAGGGCAGAGAAAAAAGACCAACACCAATAATGGTGCCGGATAATGTGCTTAAAGCGTATATAATTTTTTTTATTTTTGACATTATTTAAAAACAATAAATTTGTAACCTATGAAATTCCAAGCCATAGCAAAAAAAGTAGCTAAAATAGCTCCGACATTTGCCCAAATTTCTTTTGAGAAGCCGAATTGAGGACCTATTATATTCACAACTAAAGAAGCAGTCCCGACGTTAAGGCCGAAACCGATAAGACTGACTATCAAAAATTGAATAAATTCTTTGCCAGTTTGATTAGTTTTTGATTTTTTAAACGTCCAAAATTTATTCCAAAAATAAGAATTAATAACAGCAACCGTAAATGAAATTCCTTTAAAAACCGAAAATAAAAAACCTTCTGTAATCTGAGAGATTAAAATCAGAAAGTTCAATATTCCCAAATCAATAAAAGTATTTAATATTCCCACTAAGACAAATTTAGCTGCCTGAAAGATAACTAAAATTTTTCTTCCCAAGAAAAATGATATCCAAAGTCCAAGTAAAGATAAAATAGGAAAAATAATTGGTAATAACCACCAAAAATTAAAAGTTAAACGGATATTTTTGGAAATTACCAAAAGCAGCCAGGCTGAAACCTCTCCTATAATTAAAGCTGATATAAATATCAATTTTTCTAAAAAGAGGTTTTTCTACCTCTTCTTTTTTTCCGTATTTCCCTAAAATTAGATTTATTCTAATTTTTATTGTCTCAAAAAACATCTCAATTATATTTTTAAATTTTACTTTACTTTCAACATCATTAATCCAAACGATGGGAATTTCCTTAATTTTATAACCTAATTTTTCAGCTATGACTAAAGCTTCCGGGTCAAACCCAAAGCGTGAAATTGTGATTTTTGGAAAAACATCTTCAGCCGCCCTTTCTGTAAAACACTTGAATCCGCACTGAGTATCTTCAATTTCCAAAGACCGATAATTAATTTTCTTAAGAGTTTGAAACCTTCACCTAGAACTATTTTTCTTATCCATGGCTGGGGAACGGCAAGAACCGCTCCTTTAATGTCTCTTGAACCGATAACAATATCGTATCCCTTTTTCAAAATACGGCCACATTTTTTCTATCTGGTCAATAGAAGTGGAATTATCAGCATCAGTAAAAATCCTGAAATTCTCCTTTAGCTTCTAAAATTCCGGTTTTAACCCCGAATCCTTTTCCTTGTCTTTTTTTAAACTCAATCAATCTGAGATTTTTTATTTTTCCCATTAAATCTTTTACCATTTCAGTTGTTCTGTCCGTTGAGCCATCTGAAACAACGATAATTTCTGACTCAAAGGACTGTTTCCTTAAATAACCGTCAATTTCAGCCAAGGTTTTGGGCAGTCTTTTTTCTTCATTATAAGCCGGAATAATAACCGAGAGTTTTGGTTTTTGATTTTCCATATTATTTTTTTATTATCCTCTATTTGAAAAAATATATCAAGTTAAAAACCGTTAATTTCTTTTGAATTTTATTGTTTTTATTTTTTTTAATAAATCGGGAGAAATTTTTACCAATTCAACCGTTAAAGTTGTAATTAAAGCAACCGCAAAAACCAACAGCCAGTGAATTGGTTTTAAAGGTACGGTTCCTAAAACTTTGTTTAAGAAAGGAAAATATATTGCCAAGAACAAGAGTAAAAATCCGTAAGCCACGGATAAAAATAAAAACTTATTTTTAAAGAAATTCTCATTTTTAATCATCGGCTTTTTAAGATTCTTATAGGCAAAGATATAAATTAAATCTATGGCGGCCACTGTTGCAAAAGCTATGGTTTGTCCCAAGCTTAAATTGTTCCCTTTTTGCCCGAAAAGCCAAAATAAAAGCAAAGAAAGCCCGCCCCCAATCAAACTTATGGCATAAATTAAGAATTTACCAGTTCCGCTCAGTATGTTTTCTTTTTTTATCTCTTTAGGGCTCTCTTTCATCAAAGATTTTTCTTGAGGCTCAAAAGCTAAAGCAACATCAGGAGGACCGTCGCATATCAAATGAATCCATAAAATCTGAACGATAGTTAAAGGAGGAGAAAGCCTGAAAATAATGGCTCCGAAAATTAAAGCCATTTCCACGAAAGAATTTGAAAGAACATAAGCCACCATTTTCTGGATATTGGAAAAAATCAATCTTCCCTCTTCGCAAGCAGAAACTATAGTTTTGAAATTATTATCCAATAAAATCAAATCTCCGGCCTCTTTTGCAACCTCAGATCCGCTTCCAATGACAACTCCTATATCAGCTTTTTTCAAAGCGGGAGCATCGTTAACCCCGTCTCCGGTCATTGCGACTATTTCTCCTTTTTCTTGCAGCACCTTTATTATTTTTTTCTTCTGGTGAGGAGTCACCCTGGTGAATAAAAAAATATCATCTATTCTATTTTTTAAATCTTCTTCTGAAATATCTTCCAAGTCCTGACCCTCTAAAACATTATCCTCATTTATTTCAAAACCGAGATTAATAGCTATTCTTTCAGCGGTTTTTCTGTAATCCCCCGTCACTATTTTAACTTTAATGCCGGCTTCCTGAGCCACTAAAATAGCTTCTTTAACCTCTTTTCTCAAAGGATCTGCAATGCCGACTCAATCCCAGCCAGGAAAAATCTTTTTTTTCTTTTAAATCCTCTTTTTCTTTGAAAGTAACTCCAAGAACTCTCAATCCTTGATCCGCCCAGCTTTCAATTTTTTTCAAAACATCATTTTTTTCTTTTTCAGAAATATCGCAAAAAGAAAGCACTATTTCCGGAGCTCCCACTAAAAAAGCAGTTTCTTTATCATCTACTTCATTTACCGTTAAAGTATATTTGTTCTCGCTGTTAAAAGGCTCTTCATAAATTCTTTTTGCGCTACCAAAAACTTTTATAGGATCAAATTTTGCAACGTTTTTTACATAATCCCAAACGGCAACCTCCAAATTGCTTCTTTGTTCGTTGAATAAAGTCAAAGCCAATAAAGCTTTTTCCTCGTCTGAAAAATCAGCTTTAATAACCTTCATCTGTCCCTCTGTTAAGGTTCCTGTTTTGTCAGTACAGATTACGGAAGTGGAGCCCAAGGTTTCAATTGAAAGTAAAGTTTTTACCAATCCTTTCTTTTTCAAAATCCTCCTCATTCCCAAAGCAAGGATAATGGTTATTGCTATTGGCAGTCCTTCGGGAATCGCGGCAATAGCCAAGATTATCGCCATTTTAAACATTTCAATGGGATTATGATTACTCAAAACCCCGACTATAAAAATACAGAGAGAAATGCCAAGTATTAAATATGCCAAAAATCTGGCAAAAACTTCCAGTTTCTCCTGAATAGGAGTTTTTTCTTCTTTTATCTCAGCCAAGCTTTGACCTATTTTCCCCATTTCTGTTTCTTTGCCGATTTTTAAAACTTCCATCACCCCCCTTCCTGAAAGAACGGTTGTCCCCATTAACAGAAAATTTTCTTTTTCATTAATGGTTTTTTTAACGGCTTCTTCTTCTCCGGTCAAAATAGCTTCATTTATCAATAAACCCGTCCCTTCAACGAATTTTCCGTCAGCCGGAATTCTATCTCCGGAACCCAAAATAACAAAATCCCCCACTACCAATTCTTTAACTTCTACTTCCTTTCTTTTTCCGTCCCTGATAACTATTGCTTTTGGCTTTAGAATTTTTTTTAATGCAGCTAATGTTTTTTTAGCGTTGTATTCCTGAAAAAACCCCATTACAACGTTAAGAACGATAACGGCGCCGATTAAAGCAGTATTAAAATATTCTTTTAAAAACAAAGAAACAACCCCGACAACGACCAAAATATATATCAGGGGGCTTTTAAATTGAGAAAATAAAATGGAAAGCCAAGTGGCTTCCCTTTTAAATGGAATTATATTTTCTCCGAATTTTTTTCTTAATTCTAAAACTTCTTTTTCGTTTAATCCCCGATGTAACATAAATGTTTATTTTATTTTACCCCGCCAGAAATTTTTATTCCAGACTTTAATATAAATAAATCAAAAAGAGATCATTAATGACCTCTTTTTGATTATGCGGCCCCAAGGGGAGTCGAACCCCTGTTACATGGATGAGAACCATGCGTCCTAAGCCACTAGACGATAGGGCCAGAGGGGAGAAGAAGATGATGATCAATTATTTTGGCTCTTTTTTTGGATAAATCTGTTGGATGATTGTTTTGGCTTTATCTCCCTTCTTGATTCTTTCCACGATGAGTTGGTTAATACTTCGGATTTGTTCGTCGATTTGTTCGTCTTTAACCCTTTAAACCAAGGAATTTGCCCTGTATGGCTAAATCATTGATTTTATTTTGAAGGTGTTTGATTTTACCTTCAAGGCGGGTTTTTTCAGCGATCATCCTTGGTGTTTTGTTTGAGTTCAAATAGTTCACGAAAACGACAAATTTTGTAAACGTTTTCTTTAAGCCATTTTCGACTCTTCGTGGTTTGAAAAAAACTTTTCTCTCGTACCTCTTGCAAGGACATTACCATATCGCCCTCCTTTTAGATCATCATCTCCTCTCAAGTATTATGAGCCATTATTAAATCTATCATAAAATTAAAATTTTGTAAAATCTCGTTAGAAATTTTAATATCGTCTTATTATTTAAGTTTTTTTTAAAATATTTCAGTTATTTTATTAGCTTTACAATCTTTGTAAAATTTCTATACGGGGTAAAATTTCTATATGAGATAAAATAAAGTCGCCCATCAGAGCGACTTTCGTTTTTTCTTATCCGTCTTTACTTATCTTATCTAATATATTCTGAAGAACTTACCGTCATCGAAAAAGGACTTTGAAGTCCTCTGAACCGACCATTGCGTCGTCTTACCCGTAAGAGAGCTTTAGCTCCGCAGTTTTTCCTTTCAGCTTTAGGATGTTCGTTTGTTTCTGATTTCGTTGGAGTTTTTACTTTCGCAGGAATTTCTACTTTACTTCCACAAACCGTGCATAATCTGCTTGGCATCTTTCCTCCTATTTTTATTATTTTTTATTAATGTTCTTTTTATATAAGGTACTACAAATTAAAATGATAGCAAATTGAAGGCCTCTGTCAAGATGTTCTTACTAATTCTTTAAGTGCAGCTACTTTAAAAATTTATTTTATTGTTCGCCATTATTTGATTGTTCAACTTCGTAATCGGGAGGTATCTGCCATAAATTTATGATATACTCCGCTAATTCTTTGAAAATTGGCACTGCTGATTGAGAAGCGTCTGCCGTTTTCGGATTATTAAATACGACTAAAATTAAAAACTTAGAATTAAAAGCGGGAGTGAAACCGATAAAAGATTGTATGGTCTGATTAGAATAACCTGATTTACTTATTCCTAAAGCTGACCAAGGAACCTGAGCGGTCCCGGTTTTACCGGCAATATAATAGCCGGGAATTTTAGTTTTTATAGCCGAACCGTTTTCTACCACGCTCACCATCATTGCTGTCAGTTGGGAAGCGGTTTTTTGAGAGATAATTGATTGATTTTGAATTTCAGTTTGGGTCTCACTTTCTTTGCCATTTTTGACTATTTTTTCAACAATATAGGGCTTAATCAATTTGCCATTATTGGCAATAACTGAAAAAGCTCTGGCTAATTGAATCGGCGTTACTTCGATTCCTTGACCGAAAGAAGCGGTGGCAAAATTAACTTCGTAACCCTTTTTAAATTCGTCATTAGTTGAGAAAACCTCTCCTTGAAGATCAATTCCTGTAGGCGTGAAAAATCCAAATTTTTCAATATATTCCAAAAAGAGCTTATTGCCTACCGCTTTTTCGGCGAACATCGCCCCAGTATTAATTGAATATTGCAAAACTTCAGTCATTGTCCTTTGACCCCATCTTTTGTTGTGATAATTGGAAATGGTATGACCGCCTATTTTTACAAAACCCTCATCTTTATAAGTTGTTTGAGGAGTAACTTTTCCTTCGTTTAAGGCAGCGGCCATGGTAATCGGTTTGAAAATTGAGCCTGGCTCAAAGCTTCTTTGAACAATCTGATTTTGAAAAACTGCCAAATTTTCTTCTTTTGAGTATTCATTGGGATTAAAATTGGGAAAATTAGCTAAGGCAATAATTTCCCCTGAATTTGGGTCTAAAACTAAAATTGTCCCCTCTTTGATATCAAACTCTTCTTTGGATTTTTCCAATAATTTTTCAGCCTTAAATTGGATATTATAATCAATGGTTAAAATTAAATCAGAGCCTCTTTCGGCTTGATTTTGTGTTAATCCTGCCAAATAACCGAAAGGACCCCGCTCTTTTTCCTGGAACTGATTTTCCCCCTTTAAAATATCTTGATAATAACCCTCCAAACCATACTGACCGTTTCCATCTCCGCCCACAAAACCAACCAACTGAGCGGTAGAAGATTCCAAAGGATAATATCTTCCTTTTTCTTCCTCTATATAAATTCCGGCTAAATTCGTATTTTTTAAAGCAGCTGTTTCATTCTCATTTAGTTTCTTTTTTAATACTTCAAAAAAACTGTCTTCTTTTTTTAATTTTTCTAAAACAAATTCTTCGTTGAGAGATAATATTTGACTTAAGGTTTTAGCGGTATCTTCTTTATTTTTAATTTCATTTGGAGCGGCATAACAAAATTCCCAAGATTTATTCATGGCAATTGTTTTTAATTTATCTTTATCATTTAGAAAAATCTCTCCTCTTTCTCCTGAAACTTCTTGGAATATCTTTTGTTGTCCTTGAGCTAACGCTCGGTAGAAATCTTGATGGATAATTTGAATATAAACTAAGCGACTAATAATAGCCGCTCCTAATAAAATAATTAATACGAGGATAAAATTTATTCTCCAATTGCTTGCACTATTCATTATTTTCACTAACTTTAGCTATGGCCGTGTCTAAAACTCGGATATAATAAATATTATTTATTTTTTCAAAACTTAACTCTTGAATTTTATTTTCAATTTGAGCATCAATGTTTTCTAAAGAATTTATTTGAGCCGAACTGATTTCCAAATTTTTATTTTCCTGAGTAATTTCATCTAATTTTTTCTCATAATTTTTGATTGAATTTGTTTCAAAAAAAAGAAAATTTAACTGAAAGATATAAAAAATTAAAGATAAAAACTATCAAAACGGAAATTAAAATCCAAAAAAACCTTAAATTAAGCCTCCATTTTAAAGACATTTGGCGAATAATCGGCTGGTTTAGAATAAGAGTGTTTTGCATATTTTTAAATTTTACTTATTGCTCTTAATTTCGCTGACCTTGAACGATAATTTGCTTTAATTTCTTGAAACGAGGGTATTATTGGTTTTTTTGTTAAAATTTTTAATGAATTTTCTTTTTGTTTTTCTTTGAAAAAATTTTTAACAATTCTGTCTTCTAAGGAATGGAAAGAAATTATGACTAATCTTCCTTTTGGTTTTAAAATGTCCAATGTCTGAGACAAAGCTTTTTGTAAATTATTTAATTCATCGTTGACGGCGATTCTCAGGGCTTGAAAGGTTCTGGTGGCAGGATTAGTTCTCTGGTATTGAAATCTCTTTGGTATTGATTCTTTAACAATCTCAACTAATTGAAATGTTGTTTTAATTGGCTTTAATTTCCGGAATTTTATGATATTTTTGGCGATGTTCTGGGAAAATCTTTCTTCGCCGTAGCTCTCCAAAATTTTTTCAATTTCTTGTAATGAATAATAATTTAATATTTTTTCCGCCGTCAGAGAGGCTCTCAGAACTGAATCTCATATCTAACGGTTCATTTCTTAAAAAACTGAATCCCCTGCCGCTTTTCTCCAAATGCCAACTTGATATTCCCAAATCCATTAAAATTCCCTGTACTTTTCCAAATTTTTTCTTCTTTACAATTTCTTTTAAATTTACAAAATTCTCATACGTCAGAATTATTCTTTTTCTTAATTCTTGATTCTTAATTCTTGATTCTAAATTCTTAATTTGTTCAGGATCTTGGTCAATTCCCAGTATTTTTCCTTTGGGTCCATTTTTCTCTAAAATCGCTAAAGCGTGACCGCCTTCCCCTATTGTGCAGTCAATAAAATTTTCATTCGATTTGGGGTCTAAATATTTAAGAACTTCATTTTTTAGAACAGGAATGTGAATAGACATTTAACGCTTCGCTATAAATTAACTTCGTCAATTTTAAATACTTTAAACACCGAGTTCTTTTAAGCGTTCCGCTATATCCCCTACTTCGTTTTCGGTTTTTTCTTTATATTCCTGCCATTTTAAATCCGACCAAATCTCAACACGATTAAAAACTCCGGCAATAACTATTTTTTTCTGCAACTGACCATATTCTTTTAGATAATCGGGAATTAAAATTCGTCCCAAATTATCAATATTAACTTCCATCGCTCCCGTCAGCATAAGTCTCACAAAACCTCGAGCTGCTGCCTGGGATAAAGGCAATTGACTCAATTTTTTTGCCAAAGCTTCCCATTCTTTAACCGGATAAAGAAAAAGGCATTGATCTAATCCTCGAGTAATTATTGCTTTCTTTCCCAAAAGTTGCCGGAATTTCGCCGGAATGCCTAATCTTTTCTTTTCATCTATTGAATATGTGTATTCTCCTATAAACATACTATCCCCAGAAAAACATGGTTATCCCACTGTTTTCCACAATATACCACTATGTTTACAATTTATCCCACCGACCCCCTTATGTCAACAAATTTTTCCCACCAAATTTCCACAATTTATTAACAAGCTTTATTTTATTAAAATTTCTTGAAATTTTTGGATTTAAAACAAAATAAAACCACCCCTACACCAAATTTGGTGTGGGGGTGGCGTCGATTTATTTTCAATTCTTATCTGAACATATACATTCTAATCTTGTAATATACTCCCAATATTTTTCTAATCAAAGGATTTTTAGAATTTTCCAAATAATGCACCAACAGATACAAAACCAAACTGAGAATTAAGACAAAGAAAGGCAGAATATAAAGAGGATTTATACCGGTGGAAATTCCAGTTACGGCTCCAGCCACTCCTCTTTTTAACACACTCACTGTAGCAGTATCGCTGTTTGTAATACTGCCGCTGGAAATTGTAGCAGTATTTGTCAAAGTAGTGGTCCCGAAATTAAAATCATTTACCGAAGCAGCTTGAGCTTCAAAAGTTACGGTTTTTGACTGACCGGAATATAATGTTCCCAAATTTAAGCCGGAAACTATATCACCGCTGGAAGAAACACCGTCTATTTTAAGGTTTCCTCTGTATGTAATTTTAGCCGGTAAAATATCTGTCAAAATAACGTTTGACATAGAACTGCCACTGCTTGCCGTTATTTGAATGGAATAAGCTAAGAATTCTCCGGGGTCAGCGCTAACTTCGTTCAGCCAAGCCGTGTTATCGGTGAGATTGCGGACTAATTTGGTTATAGAGAAAGAAGTCGGGTTAGAACAAGAAGAGACATAAATCGGGGTTGTATTTTCTGTCGTGAAGCCGCCACTTTCTACTTTAACTCTGGCATTATAATTTCCCGAAGAAGAATAATTACAAACATCATAAGCCGTATAAGAACTGGAGCTTGAGGTAGTTGTTCTGTCCCAATAGCCGTCGTTGGTACAATCAAAATAATAAGTAATATTTTGGTAATAAGTTGTTCCTGAAACACTGGCGGTTAAATCAACATTATTCAATGGAGCGCATCCTGAAGAAGGACTGGCTGTTAAATTAACATAAGAAATTTGTTGAGATTGTATATTAACCGTTACAGAATCCGATGCTGAACCGCCTGAACCTGTACAAGTGATTGTGTAAGTTTTTGAATAAGTCAAATTATAAGTTGTTTCCGAACCTGAAGTTGATTTAGTTCCAGACCAATCACCGGAAGCATAACAAGAAGTAGCGTTGCTTGAAGTCCAGGTTAAGTTAGCTGAACTATTATATGGTATGGTGATTGTTCGCGGTACATCCGTTAAAATAACGTTTGATGTAGAACTGCCACTGCTTGCCGTTATTTGAATGGAATAAGCTAAGAATTCCCCGGGATCGGCAGAAACTTCGTTCAGCCAAGCAGTATTATCGGTAAGATTACGGACCAATTTGGTTATAGATAAAGTTTGGGTAGAGCAAGAAGAAACGTAAATCGGGGTTGTATTTTCTGCCGTGAAGCCGCCGCTTTCCACCCTGACTTTGGCATAATAATTTCCCGAAGTAGAATAATTACAAGCATCGTAAGCAGTGTATGATGTAGAACTTGAGCTGACTGTTCTGTCCCAATATCCGTCATTGGTGCAATCAAAGTAATAAGTAATGTTTTGGTAGTAATAAGTTGTTCCCGAAACGCTGGCGGTTAAATCAACATTATTCAGCGGAGCGCATCCTGAAGAAGGACTGGCCGTTAAATTAACATAAGAAATTTGTTGAGACTGAGTATTAACTGTTACTGAATCTGAGGCAGAACCTCCTGAGCCCGTACAAGTAATGGTGTAAATTTTTGAATAGGTTAAGTTATAAGTTGTTTCTGAGCCCGAAGTTCCTTTCGTTCCAGACCAATCACCGGAAGCATTACAAGAAGTGGCATTGGTTGAAGTCCAAGTTAAATTAGCTGAACTATTATACGGTATGGTGATTGTTCCATCTGAACCATTAGCTTTTATATCAACGGTAGGAACTGTTTGTTGGCATCCGGTTAAAGTTGCCTCAAAAACAACTTGACCTTGAGATGGCCAACCACCCGCAATATCACCAATATTTACCTGAACGCTACAAGAAGAAACTTGAGTAACTGAAATATTGGTAGGATTGGTAGTAGTTTGATTAGGATACCATTGAGCGGTACTATCAAAAATTAATTTTTGAGGAGTGCTGGAATTAATAGTTCCATTATCATATACTTGAGAAGCATTATCGGCCCAAAGAAAAGCGGTTGTAACAATATTAGAGGTTTCGGTACAAGGATAATTTATTTTAATTTTAGTGTTATTTGCCACTGAACCAACAATAGTATTATGGTAATAAACATTAAAAGCTACTCTTTCTCCGCAATTGGCTGAAATTGGATCGTGCCAAACAGTATCGCCTTGGGTTCTATTTTTTAACCTTAGGGTTTCCTTATCTTGAGGGCAATCATTAAACTGCGGACAGGTAGAACAAACAGCATAAGTATCAGAAACTAAACCAAAGGCAAAAACTACCAGTAATACTGATATTAAAAAAATATTTATTTTTGACCAAGTAGTAGAACTATGTTTCACTACTTGGTTTGACTTAAAAATGTTTTTCATAATTATTTTTTACTTGCCCCGTTTGAAATTTTTAATTTCTAATGGGGTTTTATTAATTTATTATTTTTTTATCCCCTCCTCTAATAGAAATTTCAGAAAAAATTTCTATTGGAGCAAGGGGGGACAAGTGAGACAAACTTGTCCCTCCTGGAAAGCTGAGAGATGATTATGGCGCGTCTTCGCCTGGGCCTTCGCCTGGGCCACCACAGTGACCTCCGGGACAACCGCCATCAGCATCGTCGATAGGACCACCGTTATCACAGTGGCCATTAGGACATGGGTTGTAGTATATTGGCGTATAACAACCGGGGCAGGGTCGGCCGCAAGTACTCACCGAGAAGTAGACAGTGGCTATTGCCTCGTCGCAACAACCATACTGGCTGCGCACCGTAACTCGATGCCTATCATGTGGGAACATTGAGTAATCGGCATGCGCCCTATAAGAAAAGTATCCTTGGTCAGTGGTCCAGACACACTCTTCTCGCCCGCCGTCAATGCTGACATACACCAACGGGTCATTGTAGTAAGTTCTGCAGTCGCACTCACGTCCTATTCTGCCCGTAATGTTGAAATACTGCCCTTGGCAAGTATCGTCAACATGCAGATCCTGTATAGTGGTCCTGCAACCGCCACTCGTGCAGCAATCACATTGAATAGTTGGCGTTACCGGTGTTGGTGCTGGCTGTGGTGCAGGTTGTGGCGTAGATGGCGTTGGCGTCGACGGTGGAGTTACTTTAAACTCTATTGTAGTAGTCGCAGGCGCCGCCGGCGCTGGCATTGATTTAAAAAGGAAAAACCCTCCTATCAACACTCCCACTATCGCCAAAATAACCACCAAAGCAACTATGGCAGAATTGCTACTGCCGTTGCTTGACTGTTGAATAACTACGGGCGGGGGTTGCGGCGGATAATACCAACCCCCTTGTTGGGGTTGTTCGGATGGTGTAGGATTATTAGATTTTTGATTTTTTTTCAATCGATCCTCCTTCTTTTTTTTCTATTTTGTCTCTTTTTTTCTCTCAGCCCTTATTTATTCATAAAAAGAACACTGAATGTTGGTTATTTTTAACCAACCGCCACTGGATAAAATTTTTATCCAGTAACGGTTGGCTATTAACCATTATGGGTTGGTTAATTCTGCCTGAATGGCAATTCTTCTTTGATTAACTCCAGGCGGCCAACAACTTATTAATATTAGCACATTATCAGAATTTGTCAAGTCAGTTGAAGGAATTTCTTCTCCTTTATCCAAAAAGAATTTTCCGGAAACTATATAGTGATATTGGTGATTTTTATAATTGACAAAAACTTCATCTCCCGATTCTAAATTATTTAAGTTGCTAAAAACCCAGTCGTAATTTATTTTCGGCCAACCGGAAGGAGCCGAATGCCCCAAAATTACGGTTTGCCCCGTTTCTCCCGGCAAAGCTGACTGATAATAATGAACTACTCCTTTTAATAAGGGATATTTGTAATCTTTTTCGTTTTCGCTTTCAACAAATATCAAAGGAGCTGTAATTTCAATTTTGGGAATTTCTACGCTGTCCGCTTTTTCAGTATAAGGAAATTCTTTTTCTGGCGCTTTCAACGCGATTCCGGGAACAGTAATGCTCTCTCTGTTTTTAAAAGAATCAGCTATATCTCTGTAAATGGTTTTGTAATCAAAAATTCCTTTAACAGTTCCCCAGTTAATCGCAATTAAAATAATGAAAAATAGAAAAACGAAAAATCCGAGAAATTTTTTGATTTCCTCTTCTAAAACTGTTTTTTTCGCCTTCGGCGAATTTTCTTTTTCTAATTCTGACATAATTATTTCTTACGGGGCATATCAAAATTACGACTTATATCAAAAGATTGAAAGATTGTGAGGAATAATTTGGATTATTAATTCCTTATTTGTAATGAAAAACAAAATTAACAAAGCTATAATACTAGTTGCCCTACAAAGCAATCTTTTATCTTGGATATGAATTTTAATAAAAATGTTTAAAACGAAAGCTAATATCACTAAAAGCAATGAATAGAAAATAATTATTTGTAAAATTTCAGGATAGTCCAGCATCATAAATTTAAGAAAACTGAATTTGATGCTCGGTTTTTCAATCTCTATTTGAGGAGCGGTAAATTGAAATTCGCTTCCAAGAACTCCAGCTGACATTCCTCCCTGTTCTTCGCCGGCAATCCCCGGAGCCGGGGTTTGTTCCAATGGAGACGGCGTAATTTGTGGAGAAGGAGATATGGCTGCTTTCGGCGTCGGAGTTGTTGCCAAAGGTTTTTTCTCCGCTGTTTCTTTGGGTTTTACCGTTTCTTTTAAAGGAGAACCGAAAAGCTGGACGACTACTGCCGTGTCTGAACCTTGAAAATTGCCTCTCAAAACCGCAATGCCAATTTCCCGAAAATTAGAATTTAAAAGATTTTCCCTGTGAGAAGGAGAATCCAGCCAGGCATTAACTACTTCCTCAGAATCCAAAAATCCAATAGCTAAATTTTCACCAGCTAACTTATAACTGTAGCCCGCCTTTTTGAACCAGTACCAAGGAGAGGTGCCAGCCGGACTCCAATGAGAAAAATAATCCGAAGAAAGCATATCCCGGGCTTTTTCGTAAGCTGCTTGATTTAATGTGGAATTTTCAGTAAGAGTAGAAACTCCCAGTGCGCTTCTTTCTTTATTAGTTAAGTCAATTAAAGCCGTTTTTGTTAAATCGGCAAAAAAAATGGTCTTTGGTAAATAAACAATAAATACGAGCGCAATCAGTTTCAAAACCAAAAGCGCTAAAACATAATGAAATAAATGCTCGCTCTCTAAAAAGTGAGGTTTATAGCTGTTTTCTTCGCAAGGAATAAATAAAATTTTTGCCCTATTTATAATTTTTTTCATAATTTGAGATCTGCGAAAAGTATATATAGACCACGTCTATATATAATTTGATTGTATTAATTATACCACCATTTTAAAAAAAAGTCAACCCTCACCACCTTTTTAAAGAATAAGCTTTTTCGTAATTTTAAACGAAAAAATTGATATTCTGTAATTATTATAATTTAACAAGTTTAAAGGTGTGAGGGTCGATTGAAACTTTATCTCCTACTCTCATTTGGCCTGATAGTAAAGCCTCTGCTAAAACGTTTTCCACTTTATCCTGGATAGTTCTTCTCATTTCTCTGGCGCCAAAAACCGGGTCATAACCCAGCTCCGTAATTTTTTCTTTCAAAGGTAGAGTAATTTCAAATTCAATATCTTTTTGCTGAAGGTTTTTCTTTAATTTAGACAGTAAAAGCTCTGCGATCTTTAATAAATTTTCTTTGGTTAATGATTTAAAAACTATAACTCCATCAAACCGGTTAATGAATTCTGGTCGGAAAATCCCCTCTTTGAAAAGAAAATCCAATAATTTATCTTTTATTTCCGCCATTGATTCGCCTTTTTTCAAAGCTTCTAAAATTACTTGATAGCCGGCATTGGAAGTGGCAATTATGATTGAATTTTTAAAATCAACTTTTCTGCCTAAACCGTCCGTTAAGTGGCCTTCGTCTAAAACCTGCAAAAATAAATTTAAAACATTAGGATGAGCTTTTTCAATTTCATCCAATAAAATTAAGGAAAAAGGACTTTCTCTCACCGGTGTGGTTAACAATCCTTCCACTCCCTCCGAACCCAATAATCTTGAAATGTCTTGGATATTTTGGAATTCTGACATATCCAACCTAATCATCTTGTCTTCCGAACCAAAATAAACTTCGGCCAATGCCTTTGAGGTTTCCGTCTTCCCTACCCCGGTCGGACCCAAAAATAAGAATCCGCCCATAGGTCCTTTCCTGACGGTAATATCAGCTCGGGCCCTCCTCATTGCCGAAGAAATTTCTTCTACCGCTTCTTCCTGATTAACAATTCTCTGATGGATAAGCTTTTCTAAATTCAACAAAACTTCTTTTTCTTTAAGTCCGACCTCTCCCACCGGAATCTGGGTTTTATCGGAAATCACCCTGGACACATGTTCGCTTAATACTAACTTACTTTTCGTGTAATGAGAAACATAAACCATTATTTCATCTAATAAATCCAACGCTTTTTTGGGAAAAGGCGTTTGGGGAAGGTAACGGGCGCTTAATTTGACAATGTCTCTGATAGCTTGATAAGTGACAAAAAGTTTGTATCTCCGCTCCAAATTTAAAGTAAGGTCTTCCAAAATTTGAATTGTTTCTTGCTCTGGAACTTCAGCCACTTCTACTTTTTCAAAAAGATTTAAAATGGAAGGATGAGGCTCAATAAATTTATGAAGGCCTGGGAAGTTGGTTACGGCGACTATTTGAAAGTGAGGCAGGTGTAAGTAAGGAGAGATAACTCCTGAAATATCAATTACTCCCGGTTTTTGCTCCTGACCTATATAATTATGAAAATCATCAATAACCAAAATAACGTTTCCAGCCGTTATCGCTTCCTGAAAAATTCGGTCCAAAATTGTTTCGGCAGCTTCGTTTGAGTTAGATCTTGAAAGCACGGAAACAATGTCCAATGAAACCACTCTCTTTGAATTTATTTGGGGTAAACTTAAATTAAAAAACGACCTTCTGGTTAATTCGTGAATAATGCTTACTCTGCCAGTTCCCGGCTCCCCAACTAATAAGGCATTATTTATTTCTTGCCGGGCTAAAATCCTTTCAAGGGCAGCTACCTCTTGTTTATGGCCGATAATTTCCTCAAATCCCCTCTTCTTAATGATTTCCGTCCAATCGGTAGAAAATTGGTCCAGGGTTATGGTGTATCCTGCGGCGAAATCTCTGCCGATTGTTCCTTTTTTAGCCAAATTTTTGTACTCCCAAAACTTCTTTGATTCCTCAATTATCTTCTCAATTCTTTCGGCCCACCAGCTGAGATTTTCTATGTCTTCCGACTTGATTTCAGACACAATAAGCGCTTTTTTGAAGTTTTTATTAATGCTGCTCTGGGCAGTCAATAAATCGCCCACTCCGATTCTTTCTCTGCCTTTCTTTTGGGCAATTTTTGCCGCCTCAGAAATAATTCTTTCCGATTCAAGCGAGAGTTTTTCGGAAAAAATCCCTCCCGCCTGAATTTTTTTTAAATATTCTTTTATCTCGTTTTTAATGATTTTTGGGTCTAAAATCGCCCTGTAGCAAATGAATTTTATCTTCGGATTTCTTTCATCTAAAAGAAAATACAGAATAGCTTCCGGGGGAACCTCGGCAAATCTTTTTCTTTTTGAAAAAGAAATTGCTCTGAAAAGGGCTTTCGCCGCCTCAAAATCCAATAATTCTGCGAAATTAATTTCTTTCGGTTTTGACAATAATTCTTCCAGAGTATATTTTAAGGAAGGTTTTTTTAATTTTGTTTCAAAAAATTTTTCAATCAGCCAAAAAATCAGGAAAAAAGACAAAGAAAGAATTGACAATCCCAAGAATTTAGAATGAATTTCAGCTAAAGATTTATTGGCTAAAAATAGATACAAAAAGAAAATAAAAGAAAAAATAAATAGCCAAAATAAAATCTTTCTTAAAATTTTAATTAAACCAATACCCAATCTATCTTCCCAAACAACCGCCTGAAAAATAGCCGTTCGTTTTAAATTAAAAGGTAATTCTAAATCCATGATAAATTCCTAAAATTAAAAGGATGGGTAAAATAAACCATCCTAAAAAAATAATAAGGCCGGTAAAAATTATAAAAATTTCTATCGAAAGGCCTATAACTATCAAAACGCTTCTTACTATCGCTCCTAAAATACGGGAAATTAAATTGGAGAAAAGTGCCTCAAAAAACCTCGGAATATCAAACCCTCGGCCGGGAGACCATTTGTATTGCCGCCAGGGAGAAAAAAGAGTTTTTAAAAGTTGAAGAACCGAAAAATAATTAAGATTAAAAGTTAAATAATTCCGCCAGGTCTTCAAAATAAATTTGGGAACATCGTAAAACTGCCAGGAAATCCAAGCAAAAAGGATATTTTGTCTTTGGGATATCACTAACATTATTTATATTTTATCATTTTTTCTAATTCTTCTAAAGTATCTTCCGGTATGGGCGGCATTTTCCCAACAGGACTCCTACTGGGATACCTCCAGGCGCTTATAATTCTAATTCCTTTTGGTTTTCTTAGTAATACATACATCATCCAAATTTCAGTCGGATGTTTCTTTGTGCCCGTAGTTTGCATTTGAGCAAAAGTTTCAGGCGCTATTCCCTCTTCTTTTCTTTCTGCTTTTCTTAAAACCCTTAAAACCCTTCTTTCGGACAACTGATATTGCTTCATTTTCTTTTTAGAGTGTTTCGTCCAGAAAATTCTACTATTTTCCTTCGGTATTTTTAAATACATATCTTTTTAAAAGTATAGCATTTATTTAAGAAACAAAAAACGCAGGTTTTCAACTGCGTCCTTTAGGAATTTGAAATCAAATTTAATTTCTAACTCTTCATTAATCTAATTCCCAAGCCGGCTATTTGAGCCCCGCCGAAAAATAAAATCCCGGCAAATATAGACCAACAAAGCAAATTTAAAAGTTTAGGTAAAGTATCTGCCGGTAAAAGACCTTTCAATTGTTCTGCCATCGCGTCTTGCAGTTGTTTTTGAAGTTCTTCCTCTGTGGTAGGAGTTTTTCCTTTGGTCGGAGTTGTAATTTTTTCTTCCGCTACTTTAAAAATATCCGGGGCTTGGGATTTTCCGGTAAAAATATTATAAGAACTGAGAATCGCCCAGAAAATTATTCCCAATCCGATAAAAAATATAACCCAGCCTAAAAGTTTTGTAATCTTACTCATATTTTACTCTATTTTATTAATGCTCATTTAAAAACGCCTGTATGAATTAAATATAAAATAACGCCAAGAAAAAATACAATAACAATAATAATATCAAATTTACTCATTATTAAATTTTATAGTATCGGAAACTAAAAAGCAAGTTTCCGATAATATACAATATGCCTTTGGCAAATTTTACAATATCTAAAAAGTCAGTCAAGTAAATAGTACTTTGTGGGCACTAGAGGATTTGAACCTCTGACCTTTCGCATGTGAAGCGAACGCGCTAACCGCTGCGCCAAGTGCCCTCTTAATCTTTTTATCATAAATAATTCCAATAAAAAAGGCCTTGGGATTAATTCCCGAGGCCCGGCTTTTTGCTTCTTGCAAAAATATTTGGAAAGGGTTTTTCCTTCCCATGTTTAAGTTTATCTATATTCTCCCGATGGGCCCATAAAATGAGCCCTGAAGCGGGAAGCCATAAATAACATAAAATTGGAATGTGCCATATAATTTGCCATATAATACCGAGAATAAGCACAAATGCGCCTGCAAGGGTAAGGCTGGCTATTGATACCTTTCCTTTTGCGATTATTATTGTAGCTAAGAAACAAGCAGACAATAATAACCACCACCATCCCAAAATTACCAAAAGGCTACCCATTAAAACGCTCATCCCTTTTCCGCCTTTTATCTGAAGACGTCCTTTTTCATCTTTGGAGATAAGATAAACAGAAAATACGGAACCCAATAAAGCAGAGATTATTACGACAAGAAGTATTACGTTTGGCTGCCAGCCGCTTTGTAAATCTAACTGCAATATGTCCTTCGCCAAAAATACGGGTATTGCGGCTTTAGCTAAATCTAAGACGATGGTAATTATCCCCTTTTGCCAACCAATTGTTCGAAGTACATTTGTCGCTCCTATATTACCGCTCCCCACTTCTTGAGGATTAATGCTTTTTAATTTTCTGATTTTACTTTCTCCAATTATCTTTCCAAAAGGAATTGAACTTAAAAGATAAGCAAGAATGCAAAAACCTACGATTATTATAATTTGATTCACTATTTTTTACCTCCTTCTTTGTTTCCTTTTTTTTAACGTGCTCTGATCTATTGTTGTAAAAAGTACAACTATACAATAATATCATTTTTGAATAAAAAAAGAAGGGGATCTCCGTACGGATCCCCCACAACCACAATAAAAATGTTTTATTCCTCTTCTTCTTTTTTCTTCCGGATATCAGCCACCAAATCATCAACTTCTTGTAAAGTCAGCGAGCCATAGTTAGTGCCTTTGGCTTTTTTGACCCGGTCGCTTTCCTCCAAAAGAGCATGAATTATGGTATCTGCCTTTTTTTTGATTGAGTTCGATTTTCATTTTGACTTTTCACATCCTTTCTTCTTTTATTAAAGTTAAATTATAAAGAGCACCGATAATTATTAATATCATAAATTAAATAAAAAGTCAAGAGTTTGTTATTTTACTAAAAATTAGTTAAAATTTAATTACATGAGAGTTTTTGAGTTTCATTTTAATCCTAAATTAAAAGAAGATTTAATCTTTGATACTTTTTGCTATGAACCAACGAATATCTATGAAAGAAAATTGGGAAGTTTGTATTTGGCAGGCGAACTGAAAAACATCTTGCCTCAAAATTTGAAATTTTTGGATAATTTGGCCGAAACCATTAAAAAAGAATATTATTCCCAGTTTCGCCAAACTCCCGAAGGAGCATTAAAAGAGAGCTTGAAGAAAGCTAACGAACATTTGGAACAAATTGCCAAAAAAGGAGACGTCAGTTGGTTGGGAAACTTGAGTCTTTCCATTTTGGGAATTTCTTTGCAAAAGAACTTCTGGGCATTAAATTTTACCAAAACGGGGAATACAAAAATTTTTTTGTTAAGGGGAGATAAAATAACGGATATCAGCAAAAACTTGGAAATTCAGGACCTTGAACCCTATCCTTTAAAAATATTCATCAATATCGTATCGGGAAAACTTTCTCCGTTGGATAAAATACTGGTTTTCAGCAATCAAGTTTACGAATTTTTTGCGGCTCGCGATTTAATGAAAGAAATAGCAAAAGCCGCTCCCTTAGATGAAAAGAAGCTGAAAGAAATAATAAAATTCGGAGAAAAAGAAACTTCCGAGATTTCGGGAATTTGCCTCCTTTGCGATTTAAGCTTGCCGAAGGTTGAAGAAAAAGAGAAAAAACCGATTGTTTTCAAAAAACCAGCTGAAAAATTCTCTTGGCTTGATGTTTTTTCGCCGGTTGTAAAACTCCTGAAATTATTTTTGAATTTAATTAAAAAAATATTTATATCTATTTTAGACATTTTCAGAATCAGAAAATTATCCGTTAAAAAATTCTCTCCCCCGAAATTTTCTTTAAAAATTACATCTCCTTTCCAGAGTTTAACCTCTTTTCCCAAAAAAGTTAAGGGTTTGATTAAGCATAAAAATACGATTTTAATTACAACTTTCATTGCTTTGCTGCTTATAGGAGGTTTTATTTCCCAAAAAGAAAAACAGTCGCAATTCCAAAAAATAGAAGATAGTTTGAACAAAATTGAAGAGAAAGTGATAATGGCTGAAGGTTTTCTAGTTTTAAAAGAAACCAATTCGGAAGCCGCAAAAAAAGCTGACACCTTGCTAAAAGAAGCTTGGAACGAATTATTACCCATCATTGAAGTGGAAAGTCCTTCTAAAGATAAAGCTCTCTCTTTGAAAAATTCCATTGAAACCCATCTTTCCGAAACTAATAAATTAGAAGTGATTTCAGAACCCGAAGTTTTTTTTGATTTTGAACCGGAAAAATTCGTTCCCCAAAGATTGATTTATTTCCAAGGAAATCTTTATTTTTTTACTCCCTTTTCCAATAATTTATTTAAATTAGGAACAGACGGAAAAGGCGGTATTTTGGAAACTGCTCAAGGTTTTAATTTAGCCACAAATTACGATAATGGTGTCTTATTTTTCTTAAAACCTAATAAAATAACCCTTTTCAAAGAATGATAGTTTAAAAGAAAGTTTTGACTTGAAAGAACCCTATTCTGAATTTAATTTTAATGATTTTTCTTCATATAAAGGAAATATTTATTTTTTGGATTCAAAAAAGGGCGAAATTATTCAGTATTCTGCCCCTTTGGCAACGGGCGCCAATAATCCTAAGTTCTGGTTAAATTCAAACACAAAAAAGGTGGTTGACGCTCTTTCTTTCGCTATGGATGGAAAGATCTGGGTACTGCAAAAAGAAAATATAATTGACCAGTATTTGTCGGGGAAATACCAAAAGACGTTGAATTTGAATTTTTTCCCGCCGCCCAAAAATATTTTTCAGATTTTCACTTCAAGCACTCTCCCCTATTTATATTTATTGGAACCTGTCCAGTCGAGAATAATTATTATTGATAAAACGGGAAACATTATCAAACAATTCCAAAGCGAAAAATTTGATAATCTGAATGATTTTGCGGTATCTCCAAACGGCAGAACGATTTGGTTGTTGAATGGATTAATTGTCTATAAAATTTCATTTTAACTCTTGGAAAACAAAACCCTTCACCTTTAGCTAAAGGTGAAGGGTCTTTCAATTCAGTAAATTCCTTTCTTTATCGTTTATTGTTTCTTTCCAAAGAGTAAAGGTATGAGAGTTATGATTACCCAAGCAGCAATTAAAATCCAGCAGATTTTGCAGCAAAAGATGCTGCCGCAACTTGAACAACAGAAAATACAGTAAAGAATAATTAATACAGCTGTTGCTAAGGGTAAAATCCATCCTCTCTTTTTCTTTCCTTCTTCATCTCTCTTTTTGGATAAAACAGATAACAGGTATAAAATCAGTAAAATAATTATAACAGCTAACAGCAACCAGCAAAGATTTCCTAAAGCGAAACCTCCTACAGCTGCAGCTCCCGCTACTTCAGGAGATACTGCAGGCGTTGCTTCAGGTGTAGCTTCAGGTGTTTCCAATCCCGCCGATTCCTCCAGGAGGTATTTCTTCTCCCGGAGTTTCAGAGGGCGCTTCCGCTCCCGGAGTCGCTTCAGCAGTCGTTTCACCCGCTACTCCGGTTGTGGTTAAGCTAAGTTCGGTGCTGACTGCAAAAGAACCGCGAGACACGCATCTGAAGAAATAAGTGGTGCCCGGAGTTAATCCTGCGATTGTTACCGAGTGGTCAATAACTTTGGGCGCAATGTCGGTTTCCGGAGTGGTGTGAGCATAGCCGTATAAGGGAGGACTGCCGCCATTGTCAGATAAATTCAAGGTGTGTGCCTCATCTACTGCTCCATAAATTACTTGACTGGAAGCAGGATAAGGAAAATCGGTTGCGGAAATTTTAGTTTTCCAAGTTATCGTTGCAGAAGTGTTTCCCACTCCTGAAGCTGCTTCATTATAGATAAGTAAAGCTGTGGAACCGCCCCCGCCGCCTCCGCCGCCTCCGATGGCAACGCAAGTGCCGCAGTCAGAAGGACATGTAGCGCAAGTTTCGCCACCAGTACATTGCTGATCACCGCACGTCGGTGTCGGAGTTGGTGTAGGTGTCGGAGTTGGAGTAGGTGTTGGTGTCGGAGTTGGTGTTGGTTCTGCTTGCTCTTGGTGGTTTAAGAAATACGTCCAATTGTAACTGGCATCCAGGTCAATGACTATTGAATCATTACCTGGGTAGGTTTTGACCCAATTGGGCTGCATGGTTTCCGTAATCGTATAGGTGGCGTAAGGCAGATCAGTGAACTGGACGCAACCATTGTCACCAGTTAAG
The DNA here is from genome assembly GCA_963820485.1 of Candidatus Nealsoniibacteriota bacterium. Classification (GTDB taxonomy): domain Bacteria; phylum Patescibacteriota; class Minisyncoccia; order Minisyncoccales; family JBGOYX01; genus JBGOYX01. Next base: position 3,361 of record CAWFZW010000002.1, on the reverse strand, counting down.
CCCGAATTATTGTATTGATTACCGTCAGTTATATTGATTGTCCAACCTGACAATGGATAAATCGGAGTCTGATCTACAAAGCCATCCGGCTCACTATTGTTGTCTTTATCCTCATACTTGCAAACCTCTATGGTGCCCGTAGGCTGTAACTGTTGAAACATTAAATCCTACACAATAGTAAGTGGTTTCCAATTGAGGATTATCAATGTAGTCATAATTATCGTAATTCAACTTATCATCATGACAAAGTAATTCGGCGCTTACATTATTTTGCGGGCTTGTTGGAGGAGCACTAAAAGGTATATACCCTCCTTGTAAATTTTCTTTAACCCAGATTCTCGAAGTACCTTGCAAATCAGTAATCTGGACTTCGGCTGGCGTTAAAACGCCAGTTGAAGAATCAAAATTATGCCAATCTCCTTCAGCAGGTCCTATAAAATCGCCTGCAGGACTTGATACCTGATTGTTAAATCCCCACTGAAAATCCCAACCAGAAGCTAACCAACATCTTCCTTGGCTATTAGTTACATAACCAATAGCAGTAGTAGCAGTAATTACAAGAGGTTCTCCCGCTTGCTCTCCTGTAGTCGCCCAATTTGGTAAATCTTCTTCTGTCTGGCAAACAACTTTGTAAGCATTGATAGTTACAGTTGGTGTCGGTTCCTGATAATAATTTAGGAAATAAACCATCGGATTGAGATTTAAGGCATTAATATCCGCCGTTTGAATATTTGATCCCGGATAAGAACGAACCCAATCTATTTGAGCGGCTTCGCTTATTGAATATGTACCGAAGGAAAGTCCCTCAATTGTCACGCAACCGGTTTGGCCGTTGGTTCCGGTATACAAAATATCTTGATTGGGATATGTAACATTCATGCCCCAAGCCAAAGGAGTATCTATTAATTCTTCATACTGACCGTTAGCATTTTGGTCATTATATTTGCAAATCGTAAGAGAGCCTGTAGTTGGTGGAATAGTTTGGCAGGTGCAGCTATCACAAAATTGTCCTTCACTACAATCTAAATCTGTTTCGCATTGCTCTTGTGGATCTACATTTCCATCGCCACAATAAGGACCAGTTAAGGTAACTATTTGACATAGGTCTGAACAATAATCACAGCTAGAGCCGTAATTTGGTGTGCATGTCACACCATTTTCAGAACCGACATCACATTGACCTCACTTGTTTAGATTAACCATCTCCATCTTCCGCATGACGGATTGAAGTGATATTATAGAAAACGCAAGATACGATATCGTCGGTTCCAACCTGAATATCTGTTACCTGATAATTTTCAATGTCTGGAGTTCCAACCGGAGCGTTGCCGTTATTGGTAATAACTTCATGAGGCATTATCTAAAGTATAACCTGTTTGCGGAGTTTCTATAACGTCGTAATCACTGTTAGTTAGTTCCACTGCCTGAGTTTGACCAGTCGCCACCACCCAACTCTCCTGTAATATGGGTTTCGTTTCCAATCATCGATGTCCAACCATCAGTTGGCGTTTGATCAATGGTTTTATTACAGTAATCGTGCCACCGCAGGTCTGTTCTGCAAAAACCGCTAATTCAGCGGCAAGCGTTTCAAAACCAGTGGTAATTACATCAGAAGTTAAAACATCACCGGTATTAATATTAGAACCGGAGATAGCCTGCAGCCGCTGGACTGTCCGGCGGAAAAGGCCAAACCGATTACCAAAATCCGTGTCCCGCCAGTCTTAATACTATCTGCTTGCGCCACCGCGGGAGCTAAATGGATATTGGGTTGGTTCTGTATTTGTTGATCCGGCGCTACTGGCTGTAGGATCGCCATCGGTCGCAAAAACAACTAAGTTTGGATTATTGACTCAGCCTGAGGTAAACGTACCAGCCGCTTTTATCTAACCCATCTTCCCAGTTGGTGTAATCCGAGGATGGTCGGATTGACAGGAAGCCATTAATAGCTGTATTAACTAGTAGCTGTATCACCAGTGAAAGCTTGCAACCACGGACTAGCAGTTGTGCCAAATTGGGTAACTGAAAATTCAGTGGGGGTACCGCGTTAAGACACTTGTAAAAGCTGTTAAAGCATTTTTCATTTGGAAAGTTCACTAGAAGTATAATACTGGTTGAATTATCCAGTACCAAAGCGATATCCAAACCGCAAGATCCTTCATGGCGGGTATAGTGCTGGTTCGGATGGTTACCGCATTAGTTGTTTGCGGAGCCAATGTTAATGGCATTACTATATAAACGAACATTGCCGCAATGGTGAAAACCGAATTTGCGGTTTTTAAAACTTTGAGTTTTTTATTTTTTATCATAATTTTTTTACCCTGTTAAATTGTCGCCAAGCGAATATTTAACGTAGGGTTTTTATTTTAATTCTGAGCGAAGCGAAGAATCAAGGTTCTGGGTTCGCCCAGGTTCTTAATCCGTTAGGATCAAGGTTCTCGCCGAAGGCGAGGTTCTTATTAATTAATTTTACTTATCCCCGTTAAATTCCGCTGAACAGGACTTGTAGAGCAATTATTTAACAGGGTGAATTTTTAACTTATTGACCTTTTTATATTAACTAATTTTTAAATATCTTGTCAAATGAAATTTTTCACAAATAATCCCCTTTTAATTTTCTTTCTTTCCAATAAATAAAGATATAAGAAATAAAATTACATCAATAATAATTAAAATCCAGCAAGTTTTGCAACAAAAGATACTGCCGCAACTTTCACAACATAAAACACAATATAAAACAATTAAGACAGCTATGATTAAAGGCAAAAACCATTTATTCTTTTTTTCTCCTGACATTTTTGCTATTGATAGCAAATATAAAATCAGCAAAATAATTATTATAGCCAATAGTACCCAGCAAAGATTTCCTAAATTGAAAAAGTTACCAACAGCTGCCATTAATCCCTTTACTTCAGGCGATACTTGAGGCATTCCAAATTCTCCAGTGGGAGTTCCGCCAATTCCTTCAGGCGGTATTTCTTCTTCCCGGAAGGTGCTCCTGTTCCGCTGGAATTCTTTCTTCAGTTACACCAGCTACTCCGGTCGTAGTAAAACTAAGTTCGGTGCTAATTGCCAAAGAACCACGGGAGACACATCTGAAAAAATAAGTGGTTCCCGGAGTTAAACCTGTAATTGCTACCGAATGATTAATAACAGTGGGACTAATGTCGTTTTCCGGCGTTGTATGGGCGTAGCCAAATTTCGGCGGCGTTCCAACGTCGTCTGTTAAATCTAAAGTATGAATTTCATCTCCTGAGCATAAACAACTTGACTGGTTGCCGGATAACTGGTTGTCCAGCTAACAGTGGCGCTGTCATCTGTAATATCTGTAACCAACACTGTCTCCTCAAAAATAGTTAAGCCG
>CAWFZW010000001.1:0-92965 GCA_963820485.1 Candidatus Nealsoniibacteriota bacterium | reverse complement strand
AGCCCGCAAGGGCTTGATTTTTTAAAAGAAGAAGTGTATTATTAAAGTAGAGACTGAGAGTTTGGACCTACAAATAGATTGTTTCATTATTATTGTTAGATGGGTTAATAAACTATTTGCAACTCACAGCGATTAAGAGTTGCTTTTTTATTCAAGCTTTAGCTTAGAATAGAAGATATTATGGGCAGAGGCCCTTAAAAGATTCATTTCAAAAATTAATAAAAAAAATAATTATGTATCAAAGCATTCAAAGATTTTTAAACAAGGAACATCCTCTGATAGTTACATCTCGGAAAACTACAAAAGAAGAATTTTTATCAGAACACAATAAATTGTCTCCTTTAAATATGCAAGCTACGATAGCTTTACTTTCTCGTTTTAGAATAGAGAAAGCATCAATTTTTAAAGATGATAATTGGTCTATAGATAGGCTTCGGAGGCCATTTATTTTATGGCTTACTTCTTTGCCGTCAAGGGAAAAGGAAAATATTAAGACGGAGAAAATATGAAAAACTCACACAACCCGAACAAAAACAGAAACAAGGCGAGATGTCGCAGATTTTTAAAAAAGCACAGAAATAAAAAATAATCTCTTGACTTTTTGTAGATAGTAAGCCTTTCTATTTCATCAGACAGGTTCTAATAAAGTCTGGTAGACGACCTGTCAAATCAAAAAACCGCTTTTAATAGCTGTTTTTTAATTACTTAAAAGAAATTATTTTTTTTCTTCCAATTTCACTTTTAGATTTATTTCTTTCCCTTCCCTCAGAACTTTTAGAGGAATTTCCTCGCCAATTTTATGTTCACATAAAATATCAGTTAAAGGATTTTCTTCAGTAATTTTTTTGCCATCGCATTCCAAAACTATATCATATTCTTTTAAGCCGGCTTTATCGGCTACTGAGTTTTTGATTACCGCTGGTTCCCCGAAACTTTCCCTGACAATTAAAGCGCCGTAATTTATCGGAAGTTTGTTTGCTTTTGATATTTCTTCATTTAAAATAAGATATCTCACGCCCAAAAACGGCCTTCTGATTTTTCCATATTTTTTCACTTCCTCTAAAATATTTTTTCCGTAATTTACCGGGATGGCAAAACCGATATTTTGAGCTCCCATAACCATGGCCGTATTAATTCCGATAACTTTTCCTTCCATATTGACTAAAGGCCCTCCAGAATTTCCCGGATTAATAGCGGCATCAGTTTGAATTAATCCTTTTAAATTGGAAGCTTTTAAGGGTAACCCACCGTAAGCGGTAATTTTCCGCGATAAACCCGAAATGATCCCCGCAGATAAAGTATCTTCAAATTCTCCCAAAGGATTGCCGACCGCTAAGACCCATTCTCCCAGCTCAATTTTATCCGAATCACCCATTTCTAAAAAAGGAAGATTTTTTTCTTCTATTTTTAAAACGGCTATGTCAACCAAAGGGTCTTTGGCTAAAATTTTAGCTTGATATTTTTTTTGAGGGGCAACGATTACCGTGTAATTTGCTTCCGGGTCCCCCACAACATGATTACAAGTTAAAATATAGCCTTCCGGAGAAATAATAAAACCGGAACCCCCGCCAATTTTTGTATTTTCTTTTTTTTCTTTGTGGAGTCTCGGCAGAACAAAATTCTCTCCTCCGTAAGGAAAAAGATAAAAACCTTCAACTTTTGGAAGGTCTTTTGAAATAACAATAGTGATTACGCCTGGGCAAACTTTTTTAGCTACCTCAACGATTGAAGATTGTTCTAACATACAACTTTATTTTAGCAATAAACTCTATTGTCAGCAAGAAAAAATTTTGTTAAGATTAGTGATAAATTGCCCCTGTAGCTCAAAGGATTAGAGCGGAGGCGTCCTAAGCCTTAGATATAGGTTCGACTCCTATCAGGGGCATTTGGGCCCGTGGTATAGCGGTAACACGCATCCATGGCATGGATGAATCCGGGGTTCGAATCCCCGCGGGTCCACCATTTATAAAATCAAGGACTTTTATGATGGAGACGTGCCGGAGCGGTTGAACGGGCCGCACTCGAAATGCGGTATGCCTGAAAAGGTATCGAAGGTTCGAATCCTTCCGTCTCCGCCAAGATTATGTTTAAAATTTTTAAAGGAAAAAAAGAACCAAAAAACTTAAAAGAGATTTTATCTCAATTTAAGGATTTGGAGAAAAACTTTGAAAATTTCTCCAAGGAGTTGAAAGAATTGAAAAAGAAAAACATATTAAATTTCCAGAAATTAGGCATTGTAAGATTCAATCCCTTTAAAGAAGTCGGCGGGGACCAGAGCTTCTCAATAGCCCTTTTGGACGGAAACGATTCAGGCGTTGTCATTACCAGTTTGTATACCAGAGAGGGGAATCGGGTTTTTAGTAAACCGATAAAAGAAGGAAGGTCGGAATATTTATTGTCTGAAGAAGAAAAAGAAGCTTTAAACAAAACAAAATATCATGAAAAAAACGACTCAAAATCTAATAAAAAAACCGCCAGTAGTGGTGTTTCTCGGCCACATTGATCATGGGAAGACCAGTCTTTTGGATTACATTCGCAAAACCCATGTTACCGAAAAAGAATCGGGCGGCATCACCCAACATATCGGCGCTTATCAAATTGAACATCAAAAGAAAAAAATTACTTTTATTGATACGCCGGGCCACGAAGCTTTTTCTCAAATGCGCTCTCGGGGAGCAAAGATTGCTGACATTGCTATTTTAATTATTGACGCTTCCGAAGGGGTAAAAGAACAGACAAAAGAAGCAATTTCTCATATTAAATTAGCCAGAATACCCCTTATTGTGGCTTTAAATAAAATTGATAAACCGGAAGCTGATTCGGCAAAAGCAAAAAGAGAGCTGGCCAAAGAAGAAATCTTGGTTGAGAGTATAGGAGGAAAAATACCCTCAGTTGAAGTTTCGGCTAAAACCGGAAAAGGGGTTGAGGAACTTTTGGAATTAATTTTATTAATAGCCGAAATGGAAGATTTAAAAACAGACAGAACAATGCCGGCTGAGGGAGTAGTAATTGAATCTTATTTAGATAATTTAAGAGGACCGACAGCCACTTTGCTTTTAACTCAAGGAACCTTGAGGGTGGGGGACATTATAGGCACTGATTCTGTTTTTGGAAAAATAAAAAATTTGGAGAATTTCCAAAATTCACCATTTCAAATAACGTCTCCTGGAGACCCGGTCGTGGTTGTGGGACTTGAAGATTGTCCAAGAGTTGGAGAAAATTTCAAAATCTTTTCCGACATTGAAGCTGCCAAAAATCACCTTACTTTGATAGAGAAAAAAGCACCAGAAGTTTTAGAAATTTCACAGGATCAGAAAATTGTTAATTTGATTTTAAAAACAGACTGTTTGGGGTCGGCCGAGGCTATTGACGGGGTTTTAAAAAAAATTCCGCAAGAAAAGATTATTTTGAGAATACTAAAATCAGAAGTCGGGAGCGTAAATGAGACAGATGTCAAAATGGCAAAAAGCGGAAGAGCTTTAATTTTGGGCTTTCGGGTGGTTATAAATCCGGTTGCCAAAATCATAGCCGAAAGAGAGAAAGTAAAAATACTTCAATTTCAGGTGATTTACGATTTAGTGGAAGAGGTTAGGAAATATTCCCAGAGATTTTTAGAATCAAAGGCAGAAAGAATTGATTTGGGTAAGGTTAAAGCTCTAATGATTTTTTTGACCGAGAAAAATCGCCAAATTGTTGGCGGAAAAGTAATTGAAGGAGAGGTTAAAAAAGGTGTTTCAATTGAGGTTTTTCGGGGAGAAGAATTAATGGGTAAAGGGAGATTAATTAATTTACAAAAAAACAAAAAAGACACAGAAAAAGCTTCCAAAGGCGAAGAATGCGGTATATTATATGAAGGCGATGTTAAGATTGAAGAGGGAGATATTTTGTTGATCTATACCGAAGAAAGAAAAAGAGAAGAGATTTAATTAATTTTCAATTTGTGTCAAAGCGTATTTTAAGAGTCAACGCTCTAATTAAAAAAGAAATATCAAAGCTTCTTTTGAGAGAATTCGAATTTCCTCCGGGCGTTTTGGTGACGGTGACCAGAGTTGAAACCTCAGCCGATTTAGCGGAAAGCAAAGTTTTTGTTTCGGTGATTCCTGAAGAAAAATTTGATGAAATTTTACGAAATTTAAATAAAAAAATCTATTTTTTACAGCAAAAATTTAATCAATTAGCAAGAATGAAGCCTTTACCGAGGTTAAAAATTTTAACCGAGAAAAAAACGGCCGAAGCTGCTAAAATTGAGGAGATTTTAGAACAATTGAAAAAAGAAAGGAAATAAGAACCTTTCGCTTCGCTCAAGAACCTTGATTCCTTCGGAAATAAGAACCTTTCGCTTCGCTCAAGAACCTTGAAATAATCCGTATTTTAAGTTAAAATGAATCCTTCCATCTCCGCCAAAATTATGTTTAAAATTTTTAAAGAAAAAAAAGAACCAAAAAATTTAAAAGAGATTTTATCTCAATTTAAGGATTTGGAGAAAAAATTTGAAAATCTTTCCAAGGAGTTAAAAGAATTGAAAAAGAAAAACATATTAAATTTCCAAAAATTAGGATTGTAAGATTTAATCCTTTTAAAGAGGTCGGCGGGGACCAAAGCTTCTCAATAGCTTTGCTGGACGGAAACGATTCTGGCGTTGTTATTACCAGTTTATATACCAGAGAGGGGAATCGGGTTTTTGGAAAACCGATAAAAGAAGGACGGTCGGAATATTTATTATCCGAAGAAGAAAAAGAAGCTTTAAACAAAGCAAAATATCATGAAAAAAACGACTCAAAATCTAATAAAAAAACCGCCGGTAGTGGTGGTTCTCGGCCACATTGATCATGGGAAAACCAGTCTTTTGGATTCCATTCGCAAAACCCATGTTACCGAAAAAAAACCGGGCGGCATCACTCAACATATCGGCGCTTACCAAATTGAACATAAAAGAAAAAAATTACTTTTATTGATACTCCGGGCCACGAAGCTTTTTCTCAAATGCGCTCTCGGGGAGCAAAGATTGCCGACATTGCCATTTTAGTTATTGATGCTTCCGAAGGAGTAAAAGAACAGACAAAAGAAGCAATTTCTCATATTAAATTAGCCAAAATACCCTTTATTGTTGCTTTAAATAAAATTGATAAACCGGAAGCTAATCCGGCAAAAGCAAAAAGAGAACTGGCCAAAGAAGAAATTTTAGTTGAGAGTATAGGAGGAAAAATACCCTCAGTTGAAGTTTCAGCTAAAACCGGAAAAGGGATTGAAGAACTTTTGGAATTGATTTTATTGATAGCCGAAATGGAAGATTTAAAAACAGACATAACAATGCCGGCTGAGGGAGTAGTGATTGAATCTTATTTAGATAATCTAAGAGGACCGACTGCCACTTTACTTTTAACTCAAGGAACCTTGAAGGCGGGGGACATTATAGGCACTGATTCCGCTTTTGGAAAAATAAAAAATTTGGAGAATTTCCAAAATTCACCGCTTCAAATAACGTCTCCTGGAGACCCGGTCGTGGTTGTGGGATTTGAAGATTGTCCAAGAGTTGGAGAAAATTTTAAAATCTTTTCCGATTTTGAAACTGCCAAAAATCACCTTACTTTGATAGAGAAAAAAGCACCAGAAGTTTTAGAAATTTCACAGGAGCAGAAAATTTTAAATTTGATTTTAAAAACAGATGTTTGGGGTCGGCCGAGGCTATTGAGGGGGTTTTAAAAAAAATTCCGCAAGAAAAGATTATTTTGAGAATTCTAAAATCAGAAGTCGGGAGCGTAAATGAGACAGATATCAAAATGGCAAAAAGCGGAAGAGCTTTAATTTTGGGCTTTCGGGTGGTTATAAATCCGGTTGCCAAAATCATAGCCGAAAGAGAGAAAGTAAAAATACTTCAATTTCAGGTGATTTACGATTTAGTGGAAGAGGTTAGGAAATATTCCCAGAGATTTTTAGAATCAAAGGCAGAAAGAATTGATTTGGGTAAGGTTAAAGCTCTAATGATTTTTTTAACCGAGAAAAATCGCCAAATTGTTGGCGGAAAAGTAATTGAAGGAGAGGTTAAAAAAGGTGTTTCAATTGAGGTTTTTCGGGGAGAAGAATTAATGGGTAAAGGGAGATTAATTAATTTTCAAAAAAACAAAAAAGACACAGAAAAAGCTTCCAAAGGCGAAGAATGCGGAATATTATATGAAGGCGATGTTAAGATTGAAGAGGGAGATATTTTGTTGATCTATACCGAAGAAAGAAAAAGAGAAGAGATTTAATTAATTTTCAATTTGTGTCAAAGCGTATTTTAAGAGTCAACGCTCTAATTAAAAAAGAAATATCAAAGCTTCTTTTGAGAGAATTTGAATTTCCTCCGGGCGTTTTGGTGACGGTGACCAGAGTTGAAACCTCAGCCGATTTAGCGGAAAGCAAAGTTTTTGTTTCGGTGATTCCTGAAGAGAAATTTGATGAAATTTTACGAAATTTAAATAAAAAAATCTATTTTTTACAGCAAAAATTTAATCAATTAGCAAGAATGAGGCCTTTGCCGAGGTTAAAAATTTTAACCGAGAAAAAAACGGCCGAAGCTGCTAAAATTGAGGAGATTTTAGAACAATTGAAAAAAGAGAGGAAATAAGAACCCTTCGCTTCGCTCAAGAACCTTGATTCCTTCGGAAATAAGAACCTTTCGCTTCGCTCAAGAACCTTGAAATAATCCGTATTTTAAGTTAAAATCATGATATGAATTAAGGCCTGGTAGCCCAAGTATGTTCTAACAGGCAAGACAGCAGTCTGCCCCGTATAAAAATTTGCGTCGTAGCCAAGTAGCAGGTGCAACGTTCCGCAATCCCACCGGCCTCAAAAAGACAAAATTTTGCCCGGGTGGTGGAATGGTATACACGCAAGACTTAAAATCTTGTGAGCGCAAGCTCTTGTGGGTTCGAGTCCCACCTCGGGCACAAAAAATCCCCCCGCTTAAGCGGGGGGATTTTTCATATTTAAATTTAACTTCCTAAAATTTCAATGTAAGTTGTTTTTGCTCCGAAATTTTTGCTTCTTCGTGAGAGGAAAACCAAATATCAATCTGATAATTTCCCTTTTTTGAGTTCATTCTGTCTTCAACCACGAAGACTTTGCCGCCATAAAGCTCAGGCAATCTAATTTTTGTACCGAAAGGTAAAATATTATTTGCCACTATTCCGTCTCTTACCAGGCTACCAGCTGCTGTTGTATGGGGGTCATTATCTGTTTCTTCGGGAGTAGAAGAATAACCGGTGACCAAAACCGGTATTTTCTCAAGGGTAATTAAGCTTTTCTCAGAAGAAAAGGGATTATAAACAGAAGAAAGACTGTTACTTTGGACAATCGGAAGTTGAGAAACCTCTGAAACTTGGCTTGGTAAAACCTCAAAATCGGCTTCAACAGCCGAAGTCTTAAGCCTAAAAAAGAATAAGATCCCCATCAGACCGATTAAAACTGAAAAAATCAGGAGATTTAGTTCCGCTTTCAAGAAGAAAGCGGGAGTTTTTTGATTTCTAGGCATTTAAAAACCCCTTTTTAGGGGTTCTACCATATTACCAAATTCCAAAAGAGATGTCAAGCCCTTCACCCTTACAAATAAGATGAAGGGCTAAGGGTTAAGGGTGGAGCGGGTGAAGGGAGTCGAACCCTCTTCTCAACCTTGGCAAGGTTGCATAATAAACCGTTATACGACACCCGCCTACGCTCTGGCTTTGCCAGAGCTACGGCGGGCAAGCCCGCTTAATATTTGTGCTTTGCACACCGTAGCTTTAGCGAGGTGTGCCGCGGAGTAGAATCGAACTACCGACCCTTGCTTTTTCAGAGCAATGCTCTACCACTGAGCTACCGCGGCATATTAAGATTTTAACTAACTTTCTATCCTTAATCAACAGAAGTGGACGGTACAGGATTCGAACCTATAACCTCATGGATGTAAACCATGCGCTCTAACCATTGAGCTAACCGTCCGTTCTCGCCCCGTAGGTGCCGACCTGTCGGCATCCTTCGGGGAAGCTACGCACCCTTTTGTGCCCAGGGCGGGATTTGAACCCGCACGCTCTTACGAGCCGCGCCCCTCAAACGCGTGTGTATACCAATTCCACCACCTGGGCTCACATTTATTCTACTTCCTTTTTTATCCCGGTTTCATCATCTAACCGGATTTTTTCCGTTAATTCAATTTTCTTTAATTTTGCCTTTTTCCCTTTAGCTTTTCTTAAATAATAAAGTTTAGCCCTTCTGACCTTCCCCCTTTTTAAAATCTCTATCTTTTCTATAGTAGGGGAATGAATTGGGAAAATTTTCTCTACTCCAACTCCTAAAATTACTTTTCTGACAGTAATCGTAGACGAAATTCCTTTGCCGTGTTTTCTAGCAATAACCAAACCTTCAAAGACTTGAATTTTTTCTTTATCCCCTTCTTTGATTTTTTGGTAAACAGAAACAGTATCGCCTGGTCGGATATCAGGCAAGTCATTTTTTAATTGAATTTGATTGAATTTTTCTAATTTGTTAATCATTTTAGGTTATTTAATATTTCTTTTAAATCTTCTGGCAATTCCGATTGAAATTCCTGTGTGTGAACAGTGGGCTTAGTTTGATTATCTGGCAAAGTTATTTTTAAATAATTAGCTGTAAAAATTGCCTTTTTAATCCTTCTGGACAAATTTGGTCTTTAAAACCATATAATTTATCTCCGGCAATCGGATGGCCCAGATAAGCCAAATGAGTCCTAATCTGGTGTTTTCTGCCGGTTTCGGGCTCAACCTCAATCAAATCATAGTTTTCAAATCTCTGCAATACTTTATATTTGGTAACTGCTTTTCTTTTACTTTCGAATTTAGGCTCTTGGGGTAAATAAACTTTTTGTTTTCTTCTGTCTCCAGGAGAACGGCCAATTAAAGTTTCAATTGTTCCCTTTTCTGTTTTAAGATTTCCAACCACCAAAGCCAATATTTCTTTTTGACTTTCTTTTCTTTAAATTGTTTTTGTAAAAATTCCAAAGTTTTATCATTTTTTGCTATTAAAAATATTCCTGAAGTATCTTTATCTAATCGGTGAACCCTTTTGAGGAAATCATCTGCATTTATTCCCGCTGGCTTATCAATAACTAAAACATTTTCATCTTCATAAATAATTTTAAATTTCATGTGGGCGGTAGAGGACTTGAACCTCTGACCTTTCGCACGTCAAGCGACGCTCTGCCATTGAGCTAATCGTCCAGATGAAAGAGCGGACGCTTCTAACCAGCTGAGCTAACCGCCCCTGGTGGGCGTGATTGGATTCGAACCAATGACCCCAGCTTTATAAGAGCTGTGCTCTAACCACTGAGCTACACGCCCAAGATTTAAATTTTCTGATTATTTTTTACTTTTAATTTTGATTTTTCACTGTTTTGTCAAAGCTTCTTTTGATTTTCGGCTGTATTTTAACTCTTTTTTTAACCTTTAATAATTCTTCAAATTCTTCTTTTTCAATTGTTTCTTTTTCAATTAAGGTTTTGGCAATTTTTTCAAGCAATTTTTTCTTTTTAGTTAAAATTTTTTCGGCCTGTTTTTGGGCGTTTTTGATAAATTTTGCCACTTCTTCGTCAATTTGAGCAGCTACTTTTTCAGAATAATTTCTCTGTTCTCCGATTTCTTTTCCCAAAAAAACCAATTCTTCTTTTTCGCCAAAAGCAACCGGCCCCAAAGATGACATCCCATATTCTTTTACCAATTTTCTGGCTAAATCTGAAGCTCTTTCCAAATCATTGCTGGCTCCAGTTGTAATTTCGCTAAATTTTAATTTTTCAGCGCAGTATCCGCCCAGTAAAGTCGCCATTTCAGCTAAAAACTCTGATTTTTTTCTAATTTTTCTTTCTTCGGCAGGCATCTTTAAAGTGTAACCTGCCGCCATTCCCCGGGCAATGATTGAAATTTTTCTGATGGGTTCAGCTTCGGGCAAAGAAGAAGAAACCAAAGCATGGCCCGCTTCGTGGAAAGCCGCGATTTCTTTTTCTTTTTTTGATAAAATATGGCTTTTTCTTTCCGGTCCCAGTAAAACCTTTTCAATTGATTCTAAAATTTCTTCTTGGTGAATTTGGGTTTTATTTCTTCTGGCAGCTAAAATTGCCGCTTCATTCACCACATTTGCCAGGTCAGCCCCGGAAAATCCGGGGGTACGTTCTGCCACTTCTCTTAAGTTAATATTTAAAGCCAAGGGTTTTCCTTTGGAATGGATTTTTAAAATCTCTTCTCTTTCTTTAACATCTGGTAAATCTAAAACCACTCTTCTGTCAAATCTCCCCGGCCGCAAAAGGGCCGGGTCTAAAACATCGGGGCGATTAGTGGCTGCGACAATAATCACATTGGTGTCTCTTTCAAAACCATCCATTTCAACTAAAATTTGATTTAAAGTCTGTTCTCTTTCTTCGTGGCCTCCGCCAATTCCCGCTCCCTCGATGTCGGCCGACCGCATCTAATTCATCAATAAAAATAATGCAGGGGGCATTTTTCTTTGCCGTAGTAAATAAATCTCTGACTCTGCCAGCCCCCACTCCAACAAATAATTCAATAAATTCTGAACCGGAAATGTGAAAAAAGGGAACATTGGCTTCCCCTGCCACCGCTCTTGCCAAAAGCGTCTTTCCGCAACCGGGAGGTCCCATCAATAAAACCCCTCTTGGAATTCTGGCCCCCATTTGTAAAAATTTTTTCGGATTTTTCAAAAAATCAACAACTTCCATTAATTCTTGTTTTGCTTCTTTCAGTCCGGCTACGTCATTGAAAGTAATTTTTTCTTTTGGATGACCTTCAGCTCCGAATAATCTGGCTCTGGCTTTGGTAAAATCAAATGCCTGCATGGCCCCGGTTTTTGCCTGTCGGAAAATCATCCAGAAAAAAACACCGAACAAAACCAAGGGCAAAACGGCAAACAAGACCGGTCCTAACCAATCCCAGGTGCTGCTCGTATTTTTTGTTTCAACCTCAAGCTTGGCTAATTTGTCTTTTTCAACCCCGTAATTTAAGAGGGACTGAGTTAAAGCAATTTCAGATTCTTTTCTTGATTTGACTTGGGAATTATCTTGGTAAATTATTTGTAAGTCATTTCCGGTAACAGTGATTTTTTTTACTTTTTCTTGATTAATATCTGACACCAATTGACTAATAGCAATTTCTTTTTCTTTTCCTGACTGCTGGAATAAAGTAAAAACAGCCGAGATTATAAGAAAAATCAAGATTATAAAAACAAAATTTTTAAATAAGTTTTTCATATAATTTATTTTACTATAAATTTTTTAAAAATCAAATTAAAAAGACCCTGAATGGTGTTTCACAACATTATTCAGGGCCCCTTTCGCTACTTTTTCGCTACGGGCTTTAAAGATATTTATTTTACGTTACGGCACAACTTGGGCAGTCTTTTTTGCGTTGCCACGCACCTGCCTGTATGCTGCTTGGAGGACTGTCTGCAGAGGCTGAGGCACGCCCTCAAATTTATTCCCTTCCTCCGAATATTCGCCCAGACACTGAGCGAAAAAATCCTCGAGGTGGTTTGGGGTTTTCGCAATGCGAATCCTCTTTACCCCATCTTCTTCTCTCCGGCTCATCAAGAAGAAGAAATTAGCTATTGTTGGCCCGCTAGGAACTTGCCAATTTCCCTTAAACTCCAAGAAGCACTCGCCGATCTTGCCTTCCAGGAAAAACTCTTCTTGGTTGACGGTTGCCATCGAGGCAAATTCATGTCGTAGCAGCCCCCTTTTGAGAAGATACCATAAGAGCCGAACTTTAGCATTCTTCTCTTTTGTCAGGTTCTCTATAAAGGGTGGCGCATTCCAGCGGAGGGTGTCAAGGTAAAGATGTGCTTCTAGACTTATTGCCTCTTGAATGGAGTCTTCGATACCGCCGGTGGCGTCTAATGGATGGATTTTTTTGCCATCACTCTCAAAAAGCACCACACCGCCGGAGCGGAAAAACTCTTTACCTTTTGCTTTTTCTGCCTGGATAGCAAGAACAAGTTTCCCGGGTTTTCCCGTTAAGAAATCCTCGATGGATAAGTTACCCCTCGTCGTGATGCCGATTCTCTCATTTTCGAATACCTTATTGCGAAGGCTAAAAAGCATTGTTTTCACCTTCGCTTTGTCGGTTTCGTCGAGGGGGCAATCGGGATGGAAGTCATAGCCATCCTTATAGGGCCTCAGGAAGCCGTCGGGGTTCTTAACAAGGTAGCGGTCATAGACCATCTTTTCCAGTATTCCGGTTAATTCTTCCGGCGTTGCAGGGGTTTCCGAGAAAAAGTATTCCATAGCTGCAAGCCAGGCCGCTTGACGATAGAAGATATCTTTATCCTCCCCTCGCAGGTAAGCACCGAGAGCTTTTAAGTCTGCAGCGTTAGCGTCATCAGCCAACTTTTTGGCGATTTTCTTTTGACTAGGGCTTTCTATTTCGCCAACTGCCGTGGTTCTCTGGCCAATCTTGGTTAATAGATTTTTTGTCCATTCCTGGACTTTGGCTTGTCCCACGTCTATAATTTCGGCTTTTTTAGCAATGTCGCCCGGGGCAATTGTTTCTGGATCGGGTAGATTTAGCTCTACCGAAGTAGTCCATATGCCTTTAAGTGCGCTGAGACTTTTAACCCTTCCTTTGTCTCCGTTTTCCTTGTCTTCGTTTCTCTTTTTCACTTTGATTCCTCCTTCAATAGAACCCGTAGTAAATTGTAGCGAACTTATTATATTATAGCAAAGTTATATTTTTTGTCAATGTTAGATGTTCAATTAAATAGAAAACAGCAGAATATTCTGCTGTTTAAAGTGCTAAATCTATGATTCAGTTGGCGAGAAAACATAAACCATTTTTTTGTCAGTATTTGGGTTTATATCTGCCAAATTAATTAAGTCGTTAGATAATGAAAGCATATCCCCGACGATAATAATCATCTTAAGTCCTTTGCGCATGACGTATTGCCTGATCGTGCGACAGAAATCTTTATCGCCACTGCCAAGGCAAATATGAGTTAAACCCGGCATTTGATTTATCATGTCTTGTAAAAATGCGGAGATGATTTCATCAGTAGTATCTTGTTCTCCCCCTTTTTTATATTTAATTTTAGGACAAAGAATCATGTAGAAATTTTCATCATAGAAGGCCTGGGCGTTTGCCGATGCTAAGTGGAAGGGAGTAAAAACAAAGACATTAATAATTTCGCCCACCTCTTGAGCTATTTTTTTCATAATACGATCGAGTCCCGCCGTTATTGATAATTTCTCAGGCGGTGGCACATTAATATGGATATTGTCCCAATCAATCACGCAAAGAATCTTTACTTTTTTATTTCTGTTCATATTTCCCCTTTCTAGAAAAACAATTGTCAGTAAAAATTATTTTAAGGTGCTTAAAATGTATTTCTATTATATAACTTACTTAAAAAATGTCAAGAGGAAAATTTGGGCGAGTATCCCTTCATAACAAAATGAAGCAGAAACCAAAAAAACGAAAAAAAGAAAGAGTGCCATTGGGCACTCCTCTATCAGGAAAGCATTATCCTTGTTAATGGGGTTATTTTAATAATGCTTGTTTTATTGTAGCAATACCATAACCTATATCGGTTATTTGTTGTTCAATTTTTTTAAGTTCTTTTTTCAGGTCTCGGGTATTATCAAAAGCGTCTTTAGAATAACCCGCCAAAGAGATAGCACAACCGCCCTCACACCGAAATTGACAATTATTATTAAAACAAGGATTAAGGTCGTTTGGATAGAATGGACATTTATTAAGCATATTTATATAAAAAATTACCTTATATTAACCCGACCTTTGATTATTTATTTTCCGTATTCTGTTTTACATTCTTGCTGACACACATATCTAAGTGAGCCCACAAGAGATTCACACACTTCAAGGCAGGACTGATATTGCCGTTCTGTTTTTTGATAATTTTCCCACACATAAAAACCTTCAATTAAAACTCCTATTATTAAAACAATAAGAATTAAAGTAAGTAATGATTTCATAAATTTTTAGATAAATATTTCCTCGACCTTTAACAATTTAATTATAGATTAATGTAAGAGGGGTTGAAAATTAGTAATAGATATGATAGGGTGGATATCCACAGGTTGACAGATGTTTTGAGACCTAAAAAGTGGTAAAATAAAAACAGCAATAAAAGTATGAGAAATACAAAAAAAAGAGGAACTCTTCATTTCGTTGCCTTTAAATGGGAAGGTAGGTATTTAGGTATTTGTAAAGAAACTGGTTGTGTAGAAGAAGCAGAAACATTGGAAAAAGCAAAAGATAAGTTAATAAATGGTAGTATGGCAATTATAAAAGCCGTTATTACAAGTAAGGAAGATTTAACCGATAGCGTAAATTCTTGTCCGCCACTTAAATATAGAATTTTCTTTTATATAGCACCTCTTTTAGTAATGATTGAAAGAATAAAAGATTCTTCGGTTAGCTTAATTTCATTTGAAAAATCGATTTCCTCATTAAGTTGTGGGCAGATGTAATGGCAAGATATTTTAGGAATAGGCGGAATAAAGAAATGAGATTATTTCTTGAAGCCCACGATTTTTATATTAAATCTAAACACGGAGATGATGTGGTGTATTGGCGAAAAGGACATAAGATGACTGTAAAAATCTCTGATAAAGATGGTGATTCTATTCCTAATGGAACAATGAGTTATATTAAAAAATGTATTAGACAGTGTGGAATAAGCAATAAACAAATATTAAGATGGTGGAAAGATAATGGTTTTGGCGATTAACAATTACTATGACTAAACCTTTACCCCCTCAAAAATCCCAATTCTTTGACCTCCTTCATAAGGCAATCGGCAAAGGCGATAAAGTAAAGTTTGGAAAGTAAAAATTAAAATACCTCAAACAAAAAAACGGCTTAAATTCGCCGTTTTCTTCTATTTTATGGATTATTCTATTTTTCTACCAATTTAATCGCTTTAGCTATAAATTATTTGCTCACTTCGTTCGAAAATAATTTTAAACTCATTCGGTGGTCTTTTGGATCAATAAGGAGAATTTGAAAATCGTATTTTTTGCCAATTTTTAATTCTTCTTCCATTTTTTTCTGAGAACCGAATTCGGAAATATGACAGAGTCCCTGGATTTTGGGCGAAATTTCAACAAAAGCGCCGAAAGGATTTAATTTGGTTATTTCTCCCTTAACAACATCTCCTTTTTTATATTTTTTTTCAATATCTTTCCAAGGATCTTTTTTTAATGCCTTTAAAGAAAGGGAAATTTTGTCATCCGAAATATCAATAATTTTTGCTTTAACTTTTTCTCCAATTTTAACAATTTCTGACGGGTCTTCAATAATTTTCCAATCCAATTCCGAAATATGAATTAATCCTTCCAATTCCGGACCTTTTTCCTTTGTCAAAGCTTCGGAGGACGAGAATTTTATAAAAGCTCCGAAATCTACCAGACCCGTAATTTCTCCTTCAACAATGTCACCTACTTTGTAATTTTTTAAAGCTTCTTTTGTCTTTTCAATGTCTTTTGCTTTTTCAGACAAGATAAGCTTTTTTTCTTTTGATGAAACATCAAAAATTCTGACCTCCATTTCTTTGCCAATAAATTTTTGAAGTTCTTTTAAGATTTTTGCCGTGTCTCCACCTTCCACTTTGGGATAATTTGAGGGAGACAATTGAGAAACTGGCAGAAAAGCCGAAGTTCCAGAAATTTCGGAGAGCAGCCCTCCTTTATTGGCGCCTAAAATTTTGATAATTATTTTTTCTCCCTTTTCTTTTTTTTGCCTTAAACTTTCCCAGGTTAATTCGTCCCTGGCTTGACCTATTGATAATTCAACGTAACCATCTTCATTTTCTAAATTGATTATTTTGGCAAAAACACTATCTCCAATTTTTAAATCTTTCAGCTGATTTTTAGCGATTTGGAATTCTTTTCCAAAAATTATTCCTGTTCCACCCGGTCCCAAATCCAAAAAGAGGGCAGATCCTTCTCTGCCGATAACTTTTCCCTCAATAATATCGCCAATCCTCAATGGTTTTAAAAAATTATTATAATCTTTCATATCCCTAAAAATAACATAATTTGTTTAATTTTTCAATAGTTGACCCCGTAGTAGAATTTTGACAGCGTGCTATTGATTTTTCTGTGAGATTTGATATAAATAAAGTAGCTCTTGCAAAAATCGCAAAATTAGGAGGTTAAGATAACTATTAATTTTGAGAAAAAAATTTGCCCTCACGAATGTAGATGCGATTGCCATATCCATCTAGGAATGAAACATGTGGCAGCTTGTTGTACTAAATGCAGCATTTGCGACCGTAATATTACGATGGGTCAAATGGATGACCATCTTAAAACGTGTCATAAGGGAGAAAAAATTCCTACTTTGACAGAACAAATTACCAGAAGCAAAATGAAGAAAGTACTAGAGGGAAAAGGAGCAGTTATTGAATCAATCAATGCGAAGTTCCAAATAAGGGTAACAGACCCAGAAAAAGCAAAATTATTGCATTTAGATTTGTTACGCGAATGGAAAGGAATTACTTTTTCACCCAGCGTGATAAATTTTAACAAAGAGGATTATACTCTTTCCGTAACAATACCGCTGAATTCAAAGTTTTTATCCATCGGTATAGATGATTTCATAACGTACATCCGAGCTTTTTGCAAACAGCATAATCTTTATTTGGAAATCCAGTAATCTTGGGCCATTGCTGAACTTAATAAAAAACCACTCGCTACCAATAATAATGTCGGGTGGTTTATTTTATTGATATAAAAAATTTTTTATGCTAAAATTAAAATAGAAATTAAAACATCCCACATCGGAGAGGGGTCAGGATAACCCTTCGGTTCTCCCGTGAAGGAAAACAGCGAACGAAGTGAGTGTTAGAAACCGTGGGTGTCTAAAGAGCGGTGTTAGCGGAGGCGAAGCCGACGCGTGCCGCGATTAAATTAGGTATTACCACTATGCAAATTATCTGGCAGGGACAATCTTGTTTCCAAATCATTACTGCTCACAATAAAAATGAGCAAGTTTTTATTACTATTGACCCCTTTTCAGAAGAAATTGGATTGAGAGTGCCGAAATTGGAAGCTGATGTTTTATTGATTAGTCATAATCATCCTGACCATAATAATATAAAGGCAGTCCAAGCGCGAAACGGACGCCAAAATCTTTTTTTAATTTCAGGCCCTGGCGAATATGAAATAAAAGAGGTTTATATTCAAGGAATTCCAGCTTTCCATGATGAAAAAAATGGCAAAGAAAGAGGTGAAAACACTATTTATACTATTGAGGCTGAAGATTTAAAATTGTGCCACTTGGGGGATTTGGGCCAAAAAGAGTTGACTGGAGAACAATTAGATAAAATTGGGGATGTTGATGTTTTAATGGTGCCAGTGGGCGGAGGCGGTTATACGATTTCAGCCAAAGAGGCGCTAAAAATAATGTCTCAAATTGAGCCAAAAATTATCATTCCCATGCATTATCAAATTCCCAAATTGAAAATGAAATTAGACGGCGTGGATAAATTTTTAAAAGCATTGGGAATAAAAAAGATAGAGCCTCAAAACAAATTAACAATTAAAAAGAAAGATATTTCCTCAGAAGAAGCAAAGATAATAGTATTAAAGCCCTAATTTAGATTATGAAAATGGAATATGAAATTTTTAGAGAAATTACAAAATCTGCCGGAAAGGAAAAGAAAAATTATTCTTTGGTCAGCAGTGGTCGTTATTAGTCTTTGTTTTTTAATTTTCTATATTAAAAACATACAACAAAAACTTGGAAATTTTCAATTAGAAAAAATTAAACTGCCCTCTTTCCAGGAAGAATTTAAAACACTGCCGAATGAAATACCGGACGAATTTAAACAAATAGAAGAAAAATTAAAAGAAACACTTCAACCAACTCCAACAATCTAAAATGCCAAAAAAATCTAAAAAATCAAATAAAATAAAAAAACCAAACAAACCCAATACCGAAGTTGGCCATATAAAGCCCCGAGAGATTACAGAAGAAATGAAAGATAGTTACATTGACTATGCAATGTCAGTTATTGTATCTCGGGCTTTACCCGATGTTAGAGATGGTTTAAAACCGGTTCATCGGAGAATTTTGTATGCCATGCACGAAATGGGGCTGACCGCGGGAGCTAAATATCGAAAATCAGCAACGACTGTTGGTGAGGTTTTGGGTAAGTTTCATCCTCATGGCGACATCCCGGTTTACGACGCTTTAACCAGAATGGCTCAAGATTTTTCTTTAAGATATCCCTTAATTGACGGCCAGGGAAATTTCGGCTCTATTGACGGCGACCCGCCGGCTGCAATGCGTTACACTGAATGCCGACTTTCAAAAGTTGGCGAGGAAATGTTAAAAGACATTGAAAAAAATACCATTGATTTTACCGATAACTATGACGGCACCAGAAAAGAACCGACCGTTTCGCCTTCGCCTTTGCCTCAGCTTCTTTTAAACGGTTCTTTGGGGATTGCCGTTGGTATGGCCACAAATATTCCTCCTCACAATTTGTCTGAAGTTGTAGAAGGCACCATTTATTTAGTTGACCATCCAAAAGCCACGACCGAAGATCTTTTTAAGTTTATTAAAGGACCGGATTTTCCAACCGGCGGCGAAATCTTTGATCAAAAGGGAATAATTGCTGCCTATTCTCAAGGGAAAGGGCCAATCTTGACCAGGGGAAAGGCAGAAGTAATTGAAGATCAAAAGACCCAACGTCAGCAAATAATTATTTCTGAAATTCCTTTTCAGGTTCAAAAATCAACTTTAGTTGAGCAATTTGCTAATTTGGTTCAGGAGAAAAAAATTGAAGGGATTAAAGATATCAGAGACGAATCAGATAGAGAAGGAATGAGAATTGCTATTGACTTACAAAGAGACGCTCACCCCCAGAAAATTCTAAACCGGCTTTACAAATTTACTGATTTACAAAAAACTTTTCATTTGAATATGCTGGCCTTGGTTGAAGGAATTCAGCCCCGGGTTTTAAATTTGGTTGAAATTTTAAACTACTTTATTTTACACCGAAAAGAAGTGGTTTTCCGAAGGACAAAATACGAATTAGAAAAAGCCAAAGAAAGAGTTCATATTTTAGAAGGACTGCACAAATGCTTGTCTAAAATTGATGCTGTGATTAGAACTATTAGAAATTCAGCTAATCGAGAAGATGCTAAGAAAAATTTAATGAAAAGGTTCAGATTGACTGAAATTCAAGCTAACGCCATTTTAGAGACAAAGTTATCAGCCTTGGCAAAATTAGAAAGGAAAAAGATTGAAGATGAGTTAAAAGAGTTGAAAGGTAGAATTAAAGAACTCACAGCAATTTTAAAAAGCCCTCAAAAAGTAAAAGAAATAGTTAAAAAAGAATTGAAAGAGATAAAAGAAAAATTTGGTGATGAAAGAAAAACAAAAATTTATCTCCACAAAATCGGAGAAATCGCTGAAGAAGATTTAATCCCCAAAGAAGAAACAATTATCACCTTAACTCAAGGAGGATATATAAAAAGAATTAACCCCCGGACTTACAAAATTCAAAAAAGAGGAGGTAAGGGAATTTTGGGAATGAAAACCATGCAAGATGATACGGTTTCGCATTTTATTTCGGCAAACACCCACGATTTTTTGCTCTTTTTTACGGACTCGGGAAAGGTTTTTAGAACTCCGGTTTATGAAATTCCGGAAGGAGCCAGGGTTGCTCGGGGTAGAGGACTGCTTAATTTTTTGGAAGTTGCTTCCGAAGAGAAAATTTTAAATCTTTTGCCCTTAGGTAAAGAAGACATTGAGGGCGGAGTGAAATATTTAATAATGGTGACAAAAGATGGTATAATCAAAAAAACCACCCTGGAAGAATTTGAAAACGTTCGGAAGTCGGGATTAATCGCCATTACCCTTAAAGAAGGAGATGCTTTAAGAAAAGTCCAAAAAAGTTCGGGAAACGATGATGTAATTTTGGTTACTAAAAAAGGAATCAGCATCAGATTTAAAGAAAAAGATTTGAGGCCGATGGGCAGGTCAGCTGCCGGCGTTAAAGGTATTAGGTTAAAGAGGGGAGATGAGGTGATAGGGATGGACGTGATAAAATCAAAAAGCCCACTGTTCACACACAGCAAAGACCAAAAAACAAAAAGCAAAGAATGTTTATTGGTGGTTACGGAAAAAGGTTATGGCAAAAAGAGTGATTTAAAAGAATATAGATTACAGGGAAGAGGGGGTTCGGGAATTAAAACCGCCAAAACCACCCCGAAAACCGGAGACTTAATTGCTTCAATGGCTTTAAACGGCGAAGAAGAAGATTTAATTGTTATTTCTCAGAAGGGACAAGTAATCAGGACAAAAATTTCCTCTATTCCAAAATTAGGAAGGGCGACCCAAGGAGTAAGAATTATGAGATTAGAGGAGGATAAGGTTGCTTCAGCGACTTGTATTTAATGGATAATTTATGATAGAATAATAAAAACCATATGAAACTGCGCTTAGTCAAAATATTATATTTTCTATTGATTTTTTCTATTTTACCCTTATATGCTAACGGGCAAATAACAATTGAAAACCCTCTTGATTATGATACGTTTGACGAGCTAATAGATGCATTAATTAATTTTATTTTCTGGGTTGGCATTGCCTTAGCTCCCATAATGGTGTTGATTGCCGGCTTTAATTTTATGACAGCCGCAGGCGATCCTAAAAAAGTTGATACCGCCAAAAAAATACTTTTATATACGGCCGTTGGCTTAGCTATTATTTTAATGGCTAAAGGTCTGATTGGAATATTGCATCAAGTATTAGGGGTTAAGAACCGCCTACTTAAATAACTCCTTAATTTAACCGCTACGCAGAAATTAACTTCGTTAATTTTTAAAGGTCGAAATTAAAATATCTTTTAGAAAAATTCAAAATGAAAAAAAATTTATTAATTCTAATTTCATTAGTCCTTTTACCTGTTTTTGTTTTACCACTAACAGCTTTAGCTCAAACAACTGGCGGGGCCGTTCCCGAAAGCTGTAATATAAGACCGAACGATCAAACTCATGACCGGATACTTGTCCAACAGGCGCGGTTTCTATTGAAGATAATGGTTTATGTTGTTTACTGAACACGCTCTATAATATTACCGACTGGATATTTCTTCTTTTGGTTGCCTTAGCTGGAATTTTTGTCATTATCGGCGCAATGACTTTATTGACCGCAGCCGGAGACCCAACCAGAGTGGCTTCAGGAAGAAACTATATTCTTTACGCAATGATTGGATTACTTATTGCCTTTTTAGCCAAAGCCGTCCCAAGTATTGTCAGGATGATAATGGGTGCTTCCTAAAGGTTAAATATTTTTAAAAATTAGAAATCCGATTTTAAAACAGCGGTTTTTTCCGCTGTTTTTCTTGTATTTTTATTCCAATAGAGTAAAATAATTAGAGTCGAGATAGCGGAACCCCGAAGTACCCCAACTTCCTCGGGAACTACGGGACAAGGTGGTATATGTGTTTCATGTCTTTTATGCCCTCGTGGCGGAACTGGAATACGCGCAGCGCTTAGGACGCTGTCCCGAAAGGGTTGTGAGTTCGAATCTCACCGAGGGCACAATAAAAAGGTGTGGCGTGAATTCTTTTCCCTTGGCACAAATTCAAAAACTGCCTTTTTGGCAGTTTTTGTTTTAAGATTAAAAATTTCGGGATTTATCCTTTAACCACGATTTTTCTTTTCTTTTCTCTTTCAATTTTTGGTATTCTAATTATTAAAATTCCCCCTTTCATTCCAGCTTCAATTCGAGAAGGATCAACTTCACAAGGCAAGATAATTTCTCTGGCAAATGGTCCCCAATAACACTCTTGATAAAAATAATTTATCTCTTTTTCTTCAGCTGGTTTTTCTCTTATTCCTTTTATGATTAAAGTGTCGCCCTCAATTGAAATATCTAAATCTTCCGATTTGATTCCGGCAATAGCAGATTGGATAATTAATTCTTCTTCTGTTTGATAAACATCAACTGCCAACTGGCCCACCGGCCCTTCAAACCATTTTTCTTTAATTTCAGGTTTTTCCGTTTTTTCAACTTTTTCAGGTTCAACTTTCTCGGTCTCAACTTTTTCAGGTTTTTCAATTCTTTCTATCTCTTTTTCAAAAGGCATTTCAATTGGTTCTGATTTCAATTCTAATTTCTTTGGCTTTTTCGGTTTTATTTTTTTTACTTGCTCCACGGGAAGTTTATTTTCTTTTGGGGATTTTTCTTCAGCTTTTTTTTCAATCTCTTCTTCTGTGATTTCAACCCCCATACCCTTTTTAAGTTTTTCAAAAAAAGAAGCCATATGTTTTATGTAAACAATAAATATATCTCTAAGGACATATTTTACAAACACTTTTTAATTTTTTCAACCTTTTAAATCCTAAAGAAACAAAAATAGCTAATCCCATGATAATAACTGCCGGCAGAAAAATAAAAATCCAAGTTTCTTCTATCCTTAAAGTATCTATTTTCATTATACTATAATTGAAAATTCCGTGCAAAAAGATAACCAAACTAAAACCAATGGTTAATAATTTTAATTTTTTCTCCGGTTTATAAAATGATAGTGCTAAAAAATATCCCAAAGTTCCCGAACAAAGAGCGTGTAAAAATATCGCTCCGAAAAATCGAAAAGAAGTAACAAAAAGTATTTCTTCAAAAATTTCATATCTGATTAAACATAGAATATTTTCAAAAGCGGCAAAACCAAGAGCGGCAATTATAAGATAAAGAATTACGTCTGTCGGTTCATCAAGCTCGGGATGAGACAAAACTTTGCTTCTGACGACTAAATATTTCAAAAATTCTTCTATAAATGCCACTCCGATAAAAAAATAAAGAATTTGTCCCAGGAATGATTCTTTGAACAATGCCGATATAAAATCATTAGCTCCCCATTCCAATAAGATAGCGGGTAAAGTTGCCAACATTCCGTATAAAAAAATTCTTAAAACCATTCGATTGGATTCGGGATGGACGTCTTTTCTTAAAAAATAAAGAAGCCAGATAAAGCTTGGTAAAACCCCTAAAACAATATAGTAAATGATAGTTCATATAATTTTGAGCGAATTTTCTATTTGGGCCAGTTTTCTATTATTAGCATTTTTTTATCTTTAAAGGGAAGTTTTTGATAAATTTCTTCGGTGATAAAGGGAAGGAAAGGATGTAAGATTTTCAAGGAAGTTAATAATACGTATAATAAAACTTTTTCAGTGTTTTCTTTTTCGGTTTTTGATTTTGGATTATGGATTTTTGATTTTGAAGCTTCAATATATTTATCGCAGAAATCATGCCAAAAGAAATAGTATAACCTCCGAGCCGCCTGGCCAAAGTGAAAATTATTCAAATCTTTATCCACTAAATTTATTATTTTATCTAAAGATTTTAATATTATTTTATCCGCCTTATTCAGTTTTTGTTTCTGTAATTCTGCTGAATTCTGCAGGAATTTGGATCGTTTTTTGAGAAGAGATTTGGAACATTACAAATCGGCTGGCATTCCATAATTTATTGCAAAATTTTCTTCCCATTACAATATTATCTTCAACAAAATGAATATCCTGGCCAGTCATAATCTGCCAAGCAAATGCCGAATCTGGTGGCATCGGCTCCGTATTTTTCAATAAGGGCGATCGGATCAATTCCGGTTCCCAAAGATTTTGACATTCTTTTTCCTTCTCGGGTTAAAACAGTAGCATGGATGTAAACATCTCTGAAAGGAATTTTTTCCATAAATTCCATTCCGGAAAAAATCATTCTTGCTACCCAAAGATTAATAATTCCCCGGTCAGTTGATAAAACGTCCGTGGGATAAAAAGTCTCCAAATCTTTTGTCTTTTTGGGCCAGCCCAAAGTGGCAAAAGGCCACAAAGCCGAAGAAAACCAGGTGTCCAAAACATCTTCAACTCCTTCAATTGGAATTTTATGACCCCACCAAATTTGTCTTGATATGCACCAATCTTTTATATTTTTCAACCAGTCAAAATAAATTTTTTCCCATTTTTTCGGAATAAATTTCACTTTGCCGGATTTTACCGCTTCAATTGCCATTTTTGCCAATTCCTTCATTTTTAAAAACCATTGCTCAGACAAAATAGGTTCAATTGTAGTATTACACCTATAGCAGCGGGCGATATTATGGGTATAGGGTTCAACTTTTTCTAAAATGCCGATTTTTTTCATATCTTCAACAACCTGTTTTCTGGCTTCAAGAATCGTTAGCCCCGCATATTTACCAGCCAATTTTGTCATTCTGCCATCGGGTCCGATAACTTGTTTTCTTTCAAGATTGTGCTTTTCACCCATTTCAAAATCATGGATATCATGAGCGGGAGTAATTTTCATGGCTCCCGTGCCAAAAGCCATATCCACTGATTCCTCGCCGATAACTTTCATTCTGGCCGGCCCCAAAACCGTTTTAATATCAATCGTTTCACCAATATATTTTTTATAGCGGTTATCTTTCGGATTGACAGCCACGGCCGTGTCTCCCAGTTTTGTTTCGGGCCTTACGGTAGCTATAGTCAGGGGACCATATTTTATATAGTAGAGTTCGGCAGGTTCTTCTTGATAGGCAACCTCCAAATCAGAAAGAGAAGTTCTGCATCTCGGGCACCAGTTAACGGTTCTTTCTCCCTTATAAATCCAGCCCTTTTTATAATAATGCAAAAAAGCAGTTTTAACTGCTTCGGTATATTCTTTGTCTAAAGTAAAACGAGTCCTTGACCAGTCCAGAGAACAGCCCAATTTTTTAAATTGGTCCAAAATTATATTTCCGTATTTTTCTTTCCACTGCCAAATTCTTTCAATGAATTTTTCTCTGCCCAAATCAAATCTTGTTTTACCTTCTTTTTTTAATTCTTTTTCAACCACGTTTTGAGTGGCAATGCCCGCGTGGTCGGTTCCCGGCAGCCATAAGGTTTTAAATCCCTGCATTCTTCGCCAGCGAATTAAAATATCCTGGCAAGTGGCGTTCAAGGCGTGGCCCATATGGAGAGAACCCGTAATGTTTGGCGGCGGGACAACAATACAATAAGGTTTTTTATGTCTTTCAGGCAATTTATCCGGATTAAAAAAATCCGACTTTAACCAGAAATCATAGATTTTTTCTTCAACTTTTTTAGGATCGTAAGCCTTATCTAAATTTTCCATAACATTAAGTTAATTATAGCAAACTTTAGGTTGATATATCAAAGTTTTACTTTGCTATATATGAGGACTTGATTTTTTTCAATTTTTAAATTAAAATTAAATAGATTTAACAATAAAGAGAAGACGAGTGTATCGCCACAGGGCCCTATCGTCTAGCTTGGTTTAGGACACCGGGTTTTCATCCCGACAACACCGGTTCAAATCCGGTTGGGGCCGCAACGTATAAAATTTTTGTTATTTTAAAATTAGAACAATTAAAGGAGGACATAATGAACGCAGATAAGGTTAGAGAAGTTCTTGCTGTTTACAGAAAGGATTTGAGGGGCTGGGCATTCCTAAAAAATCCTTCCCACAATAAGTTGCCGAAATTTGAATTTAATAGAGAATGGTTAGCCCATTGCCACTATATGTTGGATGAAATGAGGGGTTCATCCAAGGGAGAATGGAAAAAGTCTTCAGGTGGCTGGGTTTTATCCAGGGTTGTCTTGGAGAAGCGGTGTGTTCACCGTTGGAATTAAAAAACCATAACCGTCCATGAGGACGGTTTTTTTATTTTTTATATAAATTTTCATTACTCCAAGTGGATTCTTTCTTGGAATTCTTTTAATCTTTCCCTTAATAAGGGATATTTTTTTAGTTCGGGGTCTTCCTTAAAATATCTTTCGCTTCGTTTCTGGCTTTTGAAACCAAAATCGTATCTGTTAAAGAAGCCATTGCTAAATCCGGAATTCCCCACTGCCTTTGGCCGGTGAAATCTCCAGGACCTCTGATTGCCAAATCTTTTTCCGCCAGTTCAAAGCCGTTATCGCAGGTGATAAGAGCACGCAATCTTCTGTTGTAAACTATGCCCGTCGTATCGGTGAATAAAAAGCAATAAGATTGGAAATGCGACCTGCCAACTCTGCCCCGGAATTGGTGGAGCTGGGCCAAGCCGAATTTTTCCGAACCCTCAACCGCCATAACCGCCGCATTCGGGATATCCACTCCGACCTCAACCACCGAAGTGGAAACCAAAATATCGGTTTTTCCATCTTTAAAATCAGCCATTATTTTTTCTTTTTCTTCCGATTTCATTTTTCCGTGTAGCATTGCGACTTTCAAATCGGGGAAAATTTCTTTTGATAATTTTTCATATTCTTCTTTTACCGCTTTCACTTCCATCCAAGATAAAGCTCTTTCATCTAATAAGGCGGTTTGTCCGTCATCAAGCTCTGCTTTAGCGCTGGGTTCTATTCTCGGGCAAATGACAAAAACCTGCCTGCCATTTTTTATTTGCTCTCTGATAAAATTATAAGTTTCTTTTTTGTCTTTGGGTTGGATTATTTTTGTAATTATTTTTTTTCTGCCTTTTGGCATTTCGTCAATAACCGACAAATCCAGGTCTCCGTAAATTGTCAGGGACAAGGTGCGGGGGATAGGGGTGGCTGTCATTGATAACAAGTGAGGGATGAATATCTTTCTGGCGGCACAAATTCGCCCTTTGTTCCACTCCGAACCTGTGCTGTTCGTCAATTATAACCAAAGCCAATTTATTGAACTGGACGGGTGTTTTGCGTTTTGTTTTGGGGTTCGTGTCCTGGATTATGGCGTGAGTTCCGATTAAAACGTCAATTTTATTTTCTTTTATTTTTTCCAAAAGTTCTTTTCTTGAAATTTTTTCATTTCTGTAATAATTTTCTTTTCCCGTGATAAGTCCGATATTCAAACCGAATTTTTTAAGAAGATCACTGATTGTTTTGAAATGCTGCTTGGCTAAAATTTCAGTCGGCGCCATAAAAGCCGTCTGATAACCTGCTTTCGCGGTATTTAAAATCGCCATTGCCGCAACCACCGTTTTACCAGAACCCACGTCCCCTTCCAGAAGGCGGTTCATCGGTCTTGGTTTTTCCAAATCTTTTAATATCTGCCAGGCAGATTTTTTTTGGGCGTCAGTCAATTGAAACGGCAAGCTTTCTGTAAATTTTTTAATAAGATTTAAATTTATTCGAATTGGTATCGCTTTTTCTTTTGCAAGCTTTAATCTTTCTCGCAAAATGAATAAAGACAATTCAAATAATTCTTCAAAAGAAAATCTTTTTTTGGCCTCTTCGGCAATCTTCAGAGAATCCGGAAAATGAATTTGCCAAATTGCTTTTTGAAAAGGTATAAAGCCGTATTTTTTGCTTATTTTTGAGGGAAGAATATCCTGAATTTGATTTTTTAATTTCGTCAGAAGCGGTTTTACAATAAACCGCAGCCATTTTGAAGATAAGCCCTCGGTTTCAGGATAAACGGGAATTAATCTTCCCGTGTGGTTCAATTCCATATTTATCTCGCGGAAATTTTCAGGGATTTTTTCATAAGCCGGGTTGGATAAATAAAGCGATTTTCCCTTTCCCGATATTTTTCCCGCCAAACAGACATAAGTTCCTTTTTCAAAGGTATTTATCAGATAGGGCTGGTGGAACCACATCGCTTTTAATTTTCCGGTTTCATCTCCTAAAGTCATTTGCGTTAACATCATCCTTTTTCTGAAAGTCCTTATATTTTTAATATCCAAAACTTCTCCTTGGAAACAAAAAGGCCCGCCGAGCTGGGCCTTTGATATCGGAATCAAATTTGAAAAATCCTCATAACGATGAGGAAAATGGTATAAGAGATCTCTGACAGTTTTGATGCCTAATTTTTTCAGCCTCTTTTGGGAAACCGGCCCGACATTTGGAAGTTGTTCAATAGGAGTAGTTAATTGCATACTCCTTAAAAAGAGTCGAACCCCGCACCAAAACTTTCGGTTTGGTACGGGGCAGGCCTCTAATCTAAAAATAATTTTGTGTCCCCGGGCTGATTCGAACAGCCAATCTTTGGGTCCGCAACCCAACGTTCTATCCGTTGAACTACGGGGACATAATTTCTCATTTTCAATTTATGATTCTCGTCTTTGACGGGTCCCTGAAATTTTCGCTAAGTTCAAATTATAATTCCCACCTTCGGCAGGACCCTGAAATTTTAGTTTAACTAAACTAAAATTAGCATAAAATTAATTAAATTTCAATTTGACTTTAATAATCTTAAAAAGTAGAGTAATATATGTATATATGGAGGAGTGCGGCGAATTGGTAAGCCAGCAGGTTGCTAACCTGTAACCGTGTAAAAAGCGGTTTGTGGGTTCGAGTCCCACCTCCTCCGCAGTTGACGGAAATTAAAAAATATGATATAATTTTAGCTACAATGAAGTAGCTCTTTTTATTGTTTACTTGTGGATTAGTAGTCATAGCCAAAAGCCACTGATTTTTTCGGTGTCTGCTGGCTATGACTACAGAAGTAGCCCGCTAGCAGAAGGAGGAAACGCTAATGATAGCGAAAACCTATGACCGGCAAACAGCCAAATTTCTCGCCGTGGTTGGCGAGAACATGCCCGAACTCTCGGGCGATGTCATGCAGGGATGGATTCAGAACCCAAAGGGTGTCCAGAAAGTTTTAAAGGAAGCTTTTTGCCCGCCCGAGGCAACTCCCAAGTTCAAAATTTGGAAGACGATTAAACTCGGCACTGGCCTCAAGACAGCTGATGATTTTTGCGAAGCCCTAAAAGACGACGGATTTAATATCGGCGACTGGGCCAACGACATCCTCGGAAAACCCGCCTTTAAGACGGCCACTGAGGAGATCGAAGTGGACTTGGTTAAGGTCACGGTTACCGAACTCGGCTTCAAGAAAGGCGCCCGGCGCGACCAGATCTACAAACGTGTCAAAGAGCTTGGTTTGGAACTCTGTCCGCCAGAAGTTGGCCCCCAATTGCGTCTGCAATACCAGGACCAGCCAAACGGCGAGTGGGCTTTAATAGGAATGGAGCCGATTGCCGATTCCGGTGGCAACCTGCACGTGTTCTATGTGAAGCGTAATGACTCGGAGCTATGGCTCTACAGCAGTTACTGGTTCAATCTTTGACTATGTCTGGGATGCTGGCTACCTGTGGGTCTTCCGTCTTCCCCGCAAGTAAAAAAGCCCCTGGACTCTTGGAGATTTGGTTCTTGTTTGGGAACTTGGTTTCTTGGTCCTTAGACAACAAAGCCCTCTCTCGCAATGTGTCGCATTATGACTGAGGGCTTTTGTATTTCAGCAAAAATGAGTTACAGTAGTTTTTATTTTTAAAAACAACAAATTGAAGGGAAGCGTAAAATATGATAATCTATTATTAGGCTCGTGGACTTAAATCTGGTATATAAATATACTTAGTTTGTCGTTGGATTATAGTTCTAACGTCCTTCACGATATCCCGCAAGGAATACTTTTTATCGGGAGACCCATGTGGCTACAATCTAGAGAAAAACTCGAAAAAGAAGTACGACGGCTTTCGGCGGCTACTTTTCGTGTTGTTAGTTCAAACTCTTTGTTAAAGGAGCCTGAATGTGGAACCGCGTTCGTTTTTTTTAACAGAGATGCCAGAACGTATCTCCTGACGTGCTTTCATGTTGTTCTTTCTGCGTCCAGTTTGGTCGAGGTTGAAAAAAAGATTCAACAAGATAAGTTAGGAGCAGGAAAAGATGGTTACTGGAATTTTTATAAAAAATATTTGAAAAACGTACAAGTTGAAAATGCTATACTACCTGATTTTCAATGCTCAACTGGAAGACTTCTGGCCCAAAAGAGTTTGCTAAACTCTCTGGATCTTCAAAAAAGATCCCACGAGGTTTCGAATCCTGCGCCCCGCTCTTCGCCCCGCTTTGCGGGGTTCGGCGGACAAGTCCAGCTAGTTGTCCCCCTCTCCTTTTCCTTTCCGCTCCGCGTCCTACATCTCCAACTAAATGCCGTTAATCTTGGGGGGAACAGCGGAGCTGCGCTTTTCCTGCAAAAGACCTGCAAACTTTAGGAATAATAGATGGTCATATGATTAATCAAATTGGCATAACAGGAATCCCAGTTTATGACGCAAGTGGGAATATTACTAGGTAACCAAATTTACCGCCAATGATTTTTAGCGGTGTGAGCTATGCTATACCGATCATTGACGTCAGGGACTTCTTAGAGGAGTTTAGGAAATCGTCCGACCCACACGCCTCAGGTCGTCCTGCCGAAGACCATTGAAAAAGCCTTGAAAACGTGTACGATACGTGGTATTTAACTCGAATACACCGCAATTTTTTTGGGTGGGGTGGCTGAGCGGTTGAAAGCGCCTGACTTGAAATCAGGTGTACCAGTAATGGTATCGTGAGTTCGAATCTCACCCCCACCGCCAAAAAAAACCGAGCTAAGCTCGGTTTTTTTGTTTTTTATAATTCTAATTTTATCCTCTGGCTACTACTATTCCCCAAACTTCTTTTGCGCCAGCTGTTTTCAAAATTCGGGCAGCTTCATCCATTGTGGCGCCGGTTGTATAAACATCATCAACCAAAAGAACTTTTTTCTTTTGAATTTTTTCTTTATTTTGGCAGGAAAAAACTCCCAATACATTCTCTTCTCTTTCTTTCCCCGTAAGCTCCATCTGGGGAGAATTTTCTTTTGTTTTTATTAAAACATCATTAATTAAAGGAATATTCTAAAGATTTTGAAAGTTCTTTACCTATTTCTTCCGCCTGATTGAACCCGCGCCACTTCAATCTTTTTCTTTCCAAAGGAACAGGAATTAAAATAAAGC
This sequence comes from Candidatus Nealsoniibacteriota bacterium, assembly GCA_963820485.1. Classification (GTDB taxonomy): domain Bacteria; phylum Patescibacteriota; class Minisyncoccia; order Minisyncoccales; family JBGOYX01; genus JBGOYX01. The sequence continues at coordinate 62,212 of CAWFZW010000001.1, read as the reverse complement.
CTCCCCTTGCTTTTTTCTCTATAAAAATCCGGCGGATTTACGCTTAATTGAAAATAGTCTATTATTAAAGAAGCTAAAGGTTTCGCCAGTTCTTTGATAAAAGGTTCATATTTAAAGCGCTGGATTAAATTCTTTACTAAAACATTTTGGTAAGGGAGGGCAAAATAAAGACCAGAAAGAAATTTCTTACGGCATCTAGGGCATTTTCCGGCTTTAAACAATCTATTTGGTTTTTGGCAAAGGCAATATTGATGTTCTGAAATTTCTAAAAGTGACACGCAATCTTCGCAAAGATAATTTCCCTCTTTTTGGCAGTTTAAACAAAAGCGAGGAAAAAAAGTGTCTAAAAGAAATCCTTTAGTTTTCTCTCGTAAGTTTTTCCACATAGCTTTTTCTTTTTTTGATTGTATAATAAAGAAAACCCCATTAGAAGAGAGGGTTTATTGACAGGAAATTTTATGGCCTTACCATCTTTTAAAATAATTCCTAAAAACGCTCTCGGAATAGATATTGGAACTTCTTCGATTAAAATTGTTGAATTGTCTAAATGGGGAGAAAGGGTAAAGTTAGAAAATTATGGCGAAGTTTCCATTTCCACTTTTTACGAAAAACCATTTAGAACTTTTGAAAAGAGCACCCTTTTGCTTTCAAGTAGAGATATCGCAAAAGCCATTATAGCCATTTTGGAGGAAACAAAAACCAAAGAAAAAAAAGCAATTTTTTCCATTCCAGATTTTTCTACCTTTTTTACCACCTTTGATTTGCCCCAAATGAGCGAGCAAGAAATACCTACGGCGGTAAAATATCAAGCTCGTCAATATATTCCCCTTCCTTTGTCGGCTGTAACCTTGGACTGGCAAATTATTGAGGGGAAAACTGCCAATAAAAAAACGCCCCTTAAAGTTTTAACCGTTGCCGTACCGAATGAAGTAATTAATCAATATCAAGAAATTGCTTCTCTTTCCAAGCTTCAACTCACGGCTTTGGAGGCTGAAGTATTTAGTTTATCAAGAGCTTTGATTGGTGAAGATAGAAGGGTAATTTCTATTGTTGATATAGGAGCTCAGAGCACGACAGTAAACATCATTGAGAAAAAAAATTTAAAAATGTCTCATAGTTTTGACATAACGGGAAATGAATTAACTCACGCTCTCGCCAAATCATTGAATATTGGCTATAAAGAAGCAGAAGATTTAAAAATAAAATACGGTTTAAAGCCGTCGGAAGAGAAAGACATAGCTCAGATATTATATCCCTTGGTTGATACGATTTTTATTGAAATAGAAAAAATTTTCAACAATTTTTATCAAGTCGAGAAAAAAGAAATTCAAAAAATAATTTTAGCCGGAGGAGTAGCTTTGCTTCCTGGTCTGAAAGAATACTTTTTTGAAAAATCTAAAATAGAAACGGAAATTGCCAACCCTTTTGCCGATATTTTTTATCCTGCAATTATTGATAAAAATTTAAAAGAAATGGGGCCGGCTTTCACAATCTCGGTAGGAGCGGCCATTCGAGGCTTAGAGTAGATTTTAAAAAAAGAAAAATAATGGTTGAAATTATTCCAAAACCGCAAACTAAATCACCTTCTTGGATGAATATTTTATTTTATTCTTCTTTGGTTTTGTTGATGGTTACAATTATGAGTGTTTTTATCATAAATCAGCTTCAGAAAAATGCCTTCAACACTTCGCAAAAATTAGCCGAGGAATTGGAAAAAGTAAAAAGTCCGGAAAGATTTGATTCAGAAAAAAAATTAATTGGCTATCAGAAAAAAATTGCCGATTTTTTATACCTGATTCAAAATCACAAATTAACTTCAAAATTATTCACTCTTTTAGAAAAACTCTCCCATCCGAAAGTTCAGTTTACAAATTTTAATTTTACAGCTGGGAAAACAAAAATAGTTCTTAAGGGTGAAACAGATAATTTCTTTACTTTAGGACAGCAATTTTTAATTTTTAGATTAGAACCCACTATTAAAGAAGTAAATTTATCTGAAGTTTCGATAGGAAAAAATGGAAGAATTGGATTTTCTTTTGAAATTCTTACATCAAGTGAAATTTTAAAATGACCAATAAACCTCTTCTAATTATTATAATTTTCTTTCTTATTATACCTTTGTGGTTACTTTTATTTTTGCCGAAATATCAAAATTTCAAATCTTCCCAGTCCGCGATTAAAGAAACAACGCAGGAAATTAAGCAGTACCAAGATTATTTTTCAAAGATTGAACAAACCTTAGAAGAATTAAAAAAATACAGCGATGCACTTTCCCAAATAGATTACGCCCTTCCTCCAGAGCCCGCTTTAATCCACGTTTATTATTTTTTACAAAAAAACAGTTCCCAATCTGGCTTGATTTTTAAAGACATAGGGATCTTAAAGACCGCCGCTCTGGAAGAAAAGCCAGCTATTCGAAAACACACGTTTCCTGTCTCTTTTTCTGGTTCTTATTTTTCCTTCAAAAACTTTCTTTCTTTTTTAGAAAAATCAGCAAGGTTATTTGAGGTAGAATCAATTTCCTTTTCTTCTCCCAAAGAAAAAGAAGAAACTTTTATTTTTAACTTAACAATAAGCTTGTATTCTTATTAAAAACTATGGCTATTATATTTACCCAACAAAGGCAAAAGCAAAAATATCTAATTCTATTGACGGCAACTATTTTAATGGTCTTAATTTTTATTTGGTGGAACTTTTTAATTAAACCCAAGCAAAAAACACCTGTTATAACAGAAAAAGTTTTTACTCCAAGGGAAATCAAAATAAACTTTGATGTTTTTAATAGCCCGCTTTTGCAGGAACTTCAACCTTTGGAGCAGATTGTCCCTTTTGTAGAGAATGTTACAACGCCTGCTCAAGAAGGTGTTTCAGAAAAAATTGGCCGGGAGAATCCGTTTTTACCCTATCAAACTCCTCTTCCTTCGTCATTACCCGCAAAATAGGATAGAATATTGTTATAATATTATTTATTCGTTTTAAATCGCAAAATATGCCCACTTTAATTCAGCAATTAGTTAAAAAAGGAATAGTAGATAAAGAAAAAGCAGCTTCTTTAGAATTTGAAGTTTCCAGCTCTAAGAAAAAAGAAGAAGAATTACTTTTAGAGAGAGGAATAGTTTCGGAAATTTTTTTATTCGGTTTAAAAGCAGAAAATTTTAAAATACCCCTTAAGACGGATATTTTGCCAGAAGACGTTCATCTTAGAGTTTTGGAGCTAATTCCCGAAGAATCAGCCAAATATTACCAAATGATTCCTTTAGCTAAAACCGGCGATATTTTAGAAGTAGGAATGGTTTATCCGGAGGATTTAAGGGCTCAAGAAGCTCTAAAATTTTTATCTCGTCAAGGAAAATTTACCTCTCAAGTTTTTTTAATTACACCCACCACTCTCAATTCCTTGTTAAAGCAATACCGAACCCTGAAAAGAGAAGTAAATAGGGCTCTGGAAGAATTAGAGACGGAAATTAAAGTAGAAAAAGCCGAAGCTGGAGTTCTAAAAGAGGATGTCTTAGAAAGATTAGTTGAGGAAGCACCGATTACTAAAGTAGTAGCTGTTATTTTGAGACATGCCGTTGAGGGAAAAGCCTCAGATATTCACATTGAACCCACTTCAGAAAAATTAAGAGTTCGTTTTCGTTTGGACGGGGTTTTATATACTAGCCTTTTTCTGCCAAAAAAAATTCACCCTTCAGTGGTGGCTAGAATTAAAATTCTTTCTAATTTGAAACTTGATGAAACAAGAATTCCTCAAGATGGCAGATTTTCCACCAAAGTTGACCAAAAAACCATTGATTTCCGAGTTTCCACTTTCCCGACTGCCATAGGAGAAAAAGTAGCAATTAGAGTTTTAGACCAAACCGAGGGATTAAAAAGCCTTGAAGAATTAGGTTTATGGGGGAGAAATTTTGAAGCATTAAATCGGGCGATCAAAAAACCTTACGGAATGATTTTAGTTACCGGTCCCACTGGCTCCGGAAAAACTACTACCCTTTATTCTATTCTAAATCTTTTAAACAAAGAAGGAGTGAATATATGCACCTTAGAAGACCCAGTTGAGTATTTTATTGAGGGGGTTAATCAATCCCAAGTTAAACCAGAAATCGGTTATGATTTTGCTACCGGGCTTAGACATTTACTTAGGCAGGACCCCGACATCATTATGGTTGGGGAAATTCGTGATGAAGAATCAGCCGCTTTAGCTACCCATGCTGCCTTAACCGGACATATAGTTTTGTCAACCCTACATACTTCAAATGCCTTTGGCGTCATTCCTCGTTTAATTGATTTGAAGGTTAAACCATTTTTGGTTCCGCCCAGCTTAAGCATTATTTTAGCCCAAAGATTGGTAAAAAAATTATGCTCTGAGTGTAAAAAGAAAGTTAAGCCAAGCCCAGGAATTAAAGAAATGATTTTAAAAGAAATAGAATCTTTTCCTGAGCAGGTTAAATCTATTTTATCCGTAAAACAAAAAAAATTAGAAACTTATGAAGCCGTAGGGTGTAAGAAATGCCGGTCCACAGGTTACGCCGGGAGAATAGCCGTTTTTGAGGTTTTAGAAATGACTGACGAGTTTTCAGAGATAGTTTTGAAAGAACCTTCGGAAGTTAAAATCTTTGAAGAAGCAAAAAGACAGGGAATGACTACAATGAAGCAAGACGGAATGATTAAAGTGTTAGATGGAATGACCACCATAGAAGAAGTTTTGCGAGTGGCTGAAGAAAAGTAAAAAACATAACACATAGCATGAGACACATAACAAATTGTTTTATGTTTTATGTTTTATATTTCATGTTCCATGAGAAGTATTTTACTAGTTGAAGACGATCCTTTCTTAATTGATATTTATACTACTAAACTGAAAGAAGCTGGTTTTTTGGTTGAAGTGGCTGAAAACGGAGAAATAGTTTTCAAAAAAATAAGAAAAAAAGCACCGGATTTGATTGTTTTAGATATCGTTCTCCCTCAAATTGACGGCTGGGAGATTTTAAAAATAATAAAAGAAGACCCAAAACTTAAGGACTTAAAAATAATGATTCTTTCCAATCTTGGTCAAAAAGAAGAAGTTGAGAAAGGTTTATTTCTTGGGGCAACGAAATATTTAGTCAAGGCTCATTATACTCCAAGCGAAATTGTCGAAGAAATTAAAAAAATAATTTAAATCGAGTATATAATTTTTAATTATGTGCTTGAAAAAATAAAACAATTATGAACGATTATAAAAAACAACTTGAAGAATTATTATCTCTTACTGTGCGGGAACAGGCTTCTGATTTGCATCTTTCGACTTGTCACTTCCCGACCTTAAGAATTTCCAGCCGGCTCACCCCTTTGGTAAAAAAGAAAAAACTTTCCCCGGAAGACTCTCAAAATTTAGCTTTTGAGTTGATGACTGAAGAACAACGTCAAAGATTTCTTCAAGAAAAAGAAATTGATTTTTCCTATAATTTTAAAGAGAATAATCGTTTCAGAGTTAATATTTTTTTCCAAAAAGGAAATATTTCTTGTGCTCTCAGATTGATTCCGGCCCGGGTTCCGACTATTGAAGAATTAAATTTACCTCCCCTTTTGCATGAATGGGCCCGGCCCTCTCAAGGATTTATTTTGATTACCGGACCTTCGGGCCATGGGAAATCAACTACTTTGGCTGCTTTAATTGATGAAATTAACCATACCAAGACTGACCATATTATAACCATTGAAGACCCAATTGAATATGTTTTTGAAGATGACAGATGTATAATCGACCAGAGGGAAGTTTATCAGGACACTTTCTCTTTTGCCAAAGCTCTAAAAGCGACTTTCCGTCAGGACCCTGATGTGATTATGGTGGGCGAAATGCGAGATCCGGAAACCATGGCTATCGCTATAACAGCTGCTGAAACCGGACATTTGGTTTTTGCCACTTTACATACTAATTCAGCCAGTCAGAGCATTCATCGTGTCGTTGATTCTTTTCCTCCCGAACAGCAGGACCAAGTCAGGGCTCAACTATCTGGTTCTCTCTTGGGGGTGATTTCTCAGAGATTGCTTCCCCGAACTAAAGGAGGTTTAATTCCGGCTTGTGAAATAATGATTTCTACTCCTGCCGTAGCTAATTTAATCAGAGAGAATAAAATTCACGAAATTCCCTTAGTGATTGAAACTTCAGCTGAAGTAGGAATGATGTCTTTGAATAGACACTTAGCTAATTTAATCAGGACAAAAGAAATTACTTTAGAAAATGCCCTTAGTTATTCTCTTGACCCATCAGAACTTCTTAAATTAGTGAAATACTAAACATGAAGTTTAATTATCAAGCGAGAACCGGAACTGGCGAAATTCAATCTGGGACAGTAGAAGCTTCTTCAAAGGAAGCCGCTTTAGCCGTTTTACAAAAATATGACTTTTATGTCACTTTTTTAGAAGAAACAGGGTTGGAGCCGGTTTGGGCTAAAAGAATAAAATTTCTTGAAAGGATTTCAAAACAAGAAATAGCTGTTTTTTCCAGACAATTAGCCATTATGTTTAAATCAAAAGTTCCCATTATTGAAGCTCTTTATGTTTTAGCAGAACAGGCCAAAAATTCAAGTTTTAGAGAAAAAATTGCCAAAATCACCGAAGAGGTCGAGGGAGGAACGCCTCTTTCTCAAGCCCTTTCTTTTTACCCTAATCTTTTTAGTTATTTTTATACCAGTATGGTAAAATCTGGCGAAGTTTCGGGTAAACTTTCCGAATCTTTAGAATATTTGGCCGACCATATTGAAAGAGAATACGCCTTTCAGACGAAATTGAGGGGAGCGATGATTTATCCCCTTTTTGTTTTTTTTGTCTTTTTGATAGTGGTTGTAGTTATGGTAGTTTTTATTATTCCCCATATGGCTGAAGTTTTAACCGAAGGCGGACAGGAACTTCCCTTTTTAACTAAAACAATAATCAATATTTCCCAGTTTTTTAGAAATTGGGGATGGCTGATAATTTTAGCGTTGGCAGGATTGTTTTTTTTCCTTTTTCATTATTCAAAAACAACTGAAGGAAAAAAATTTTTTGACCGTCTTTGGTTAAAACTGCCAATAATAGGGAGTCTTTTGAAAAAAATCTATCTTTCTCGTTTCGCTGAAAATCTTTCCACTTTAATCGTGGCGGGGTTGCCAATTACTCAAGCTCTGGAAATTAGCGGCCAGATAGTTGGGAATGACGTTTATAAAACGATTATTTCCCAAACCAGAGATGAAATTAGGAAAGGCGAGCAAATATCATCAGTTTTAGATAAATATCCTCAATTTTTCCCCCCCATATTTTTTCAGATGACTTTAACGGGAGAAAAAACAGGGAACTTAGACGAAACCTTAATGAATGTTGTTAATTTTTACCAAAAAGAAATAGATCAAACAGTTAATGGTTTGGTTGGTCTTTTAGAACCCCTTTTAATTGTTTTTTTAGGAGGATTAGTGGGAATAATTGTTGCTTCAATTTTACTACCCCTTTATAGAATGGGAGGGCTTGGGGGATAATATAGTAATTGTTAAAAGTTTTCCACAACTTATATTGACAGATATATGTTATAATAGGGAAAGTTCACCGAGCACATAAAGCGTTATGTGTTTCGGCAGATTACGTATTTAATAAAGGTCGAATCAATCAAATCTTAATTTATAGCGAAGCAGAAATTCGATATATCAAAAATTTGTTTTGCTATAATCTTAAATAATCGATAAAATAATATGTTTGCAAAGAAAAAAAAGAAAGGATTTACTTTAATTGAATTATTAGTGGTTATTGCCATTATCGGTATTTTGGCCGGAATTGTTTTGGTTTCTTTATCTGGAGCCCAGAAAAGAGCCAAAGACGGCAGAATTATGGCAGACATGAATCAGCTTCGGACAATAGCTACGGTTTTTTATGACAACCACGCCTCCACTTATATTGCCTTGGACGCAGATACTGATGAGGGGAAAATGAACACTGATATTACTGCTCAAGGAGGAACCTATACTATTCGGATAAATGCTCTTGGTACAGGTTATTGTGCTTACGCCGTCATGAATTCAACTGAGGTTTGGTGTGTTGATAGTGAATTAACATCCGCGCAAGATACTAATAAAGCTGTAGCTGCCTGTGCTGCTGGTTGTGTTGCTGCTAATACTTGTCTCTGCGATTAAAATTTGACGGTAAGTTTTTCTAATTTTGTTTTATTGCTGTAGCGGTTGAATAGATTTAGTGGAACTAAAATGGTAAAGATTTTTTCAAAAAAAACAAAAGATAGTTTTACCTTGATTGAACTTTTAGTGGTTTTGGCCATTATCGGTTTAATATCCAGTATTACTTTGACTTATTTATTGAATACCCAAAAGAGCAGTAAAGACACTCGGATTAAAGAAGATATGGATTTGTTTCGGAAGAGAGCTAACCTTGTTTATCAAACCGAAGAAGATTACGATAATATTTGTTGCGGAGTTGCCCCTTGTGATTCTGACATAAAAAAAATTTGTGACGACGCAGATAATTTAAATGGTGGTTTTTCGGGAATAGCTGTTTTCAAGCCAGCATCTCCTTCCCAAAGTTATTGTGCCAAAATTCAATTAAACTCGGGAAACTGGTATTGTACAGACAGCACTCTTGAATCGAAACAATATAGTGCTGATCCGGATTGCTTAGCTGGCGACTATACCTGCGCAACAGATTAATAAATCCTGATTGTTAAAGAAACGATTTCCCCGTGAGATACGAAGTTATCTCACGGGGTTTTGTTTTATTTTTAGTATTGAGCTAAATTTTCTAACAAAACATTTAATATTATTTTAAGTTTAGAAATTTCTAATGGTAAAATATATCAATGTTTCTAAATGTTTCTTTTCCTATCGTAGTTTTTATTTTTGGGTTAATTGTTGGTTCTTTTTTGAATTGTATAATTTATCGTCTTCAGACCGACGAAAGTTTTTTAAAAGGCCGTTCTTTTTGTCCAAATTGCAAACACACATTATCGTGGCAAGATTTAATCCCTATTTTTAGTTTCATAATTCTAAAAGGAAAATGCCGTTATTGCCAAAATAAAATTTCCTTACAATATCCTTTAGTAGAATTAGCAACCGGTATTTTATTTATTTTAGTTTTGAATTACACTTTCTCCAATTTACTATTTACTATTTACTATTTACTAATTACTTATGTTTTCTGATTATAATTTTCGTCTACGACCTGAAAAACTACATTATTCCCGATAAAGTGATTTACCCCGCCATTATAATTGCTTTAATTTTTAACCTTCAATTTTTACTTTCTAAACAATTGCAACCCTCCGGGGAAAACCTCCTGGGTTTAGTAATTTTTAAAAATTCAATTTTAAGCGCTTTGGTAGCGGCCTTATTTTTTCTACTGATAGTTTTGATTTCTCGTGGTCGCTGGATGGGAGTGGGGGACATAAAACTAGCTTTTTTAATGGGATTATTTTTGGGCTGGCCAAATATCTTAGTTGCTTTATTTTTAGCTTTTTTTATTGGTGCTATAATAGGAATAGGACTGATTATAGCCGGTAAAAAGAAAATGAAATCAGAAGTCCCCTTCGGTCCCTTTTTAGTCGCCGGTACTTTTCTATCTTTGTTTTTTGGAGAGCAGATTTTTTCTCTATACTTGCATTTTTTGATATAATTTAACAAAGTCGAAATAGCTTTAATTTATTAAAATTATAAAATCATATTAAAATTATGAAAAAAAATCAAATTATTATAATTTCGGTTATTTTATTTTTAATTTTTTGCGTAATTTTTTATCTAGGCTTCTTAAAAGAAAAATTTAAAGGAGGGAGTTTTGAAACTGGAGAAGAAGGGAAAATTGAAGAGGTATTTAGTTTATCTGGAAGAGTTGTTAACGTAAGTTCTGAACAAAAATTTTTAATAGTTAAACTAATAGATAAAAAAACTGAAGTTAAGGTTATTATTTCAGAGGAAACCAAGCTAATAAAACTAGAAGCACCCTTCCCTGAAGATAAAATTCCTCCACCCGGCACTCAATTTACTCCAAAAGAGAAAGAAATTACCCTTGCTGATTTCAAAACAGGAGATGAAATTTTAGTTAAAACTCTAAAAAATATTGCTGGTAAAAATGAATTCAACGACGTTGAATTCATTCAGATATTACCTTGATAAAATTTAAAGATTGGATAAAGATTAGCCGAACATTTGCTTGAAAAATTATTTCACACCATAATAAAGCATAGTTTTGATATACCAAACTCAGTTTGTTATAGCGAGCTTTGCCCGATATATCACACTTTATGTGTTATAATATATTAAAACCAAAATTTAATTTAAACTATGTTAAGATTTAACCCACTTTTCAAAATAGCAGCACTTCTATTTCTTTTTACTATTTTTAGTTTTTCGGTAGCTGGAGTTGCTAAAGCCCAGACAGCGATTCTTTACGAATATTTTGAGGACAATTTGACTCTGGATAATTATTTTATCAATGATAATAATTATAATAATGCTGGTTTGCGTAATCCAGATTATCTTCCCCCTGGCTGGCAGGAAGCTGATTTCGGGAACGATGAATGTAGCTCCATGTGGCAAATTCATGCTAGGTATGCTACCATACCTGACTCTTATATATTTCACTCCTGTCCCCACTCAATGAGAGGAACAGATACCCGCGCTAATAATTATGAGAGTAGTTTTTTGTATACTCCCGAATATTCTTACGACAGTGCAACTCTATATAATATTAGTTTTTATGTTGGGAAATATGGTAATGGCACCTGTAAGTTAGAAGTTGGAACCCTACCTAACTATGTTTGTAGTCGTTATGGTGCGGGTTATGTTGCATTAGCATCATATACAATTAGTAACAACCTTACTGGAGTTTCTTTTGGCGAAAGTTGTAATGTACCTCCCACACCCGGCTGGCAGCTAATAAACATTAATAACAAAACCATACCAGCTGGTCATAAATTTATTGCTTTTGTGGTATATGGTTGCACTACGGCGGACACCCACGTTCATTTAGACGATGTAAAAATTGAGGCTCCTTCTGCTCCTTCTTTTGATTTTTCTATTTCGGTTGATCCAAATACTGGATCGGTTAATCAAGGGGGCTCCGTTTCAACAAAAACTACTGCCACCTTAATTTCTGGTACCACTAAACCCGTTACTTTTTCTATCTCAGGGCTGCCTTCGGAAGCTTCAGCTTCTTTCAGCCCTACTAATTGCAATCCTACCTGTTCTTCAACGTTGAATATTGATACTTCTCCAGCTACTCCAACCGGCACTTACTCAATAAACGTTTGCGGAACAGGCGGAGGTTTAACACGCTGCGTTGTTTACCAATTAACGGTTGGTTCAGCTTCTTTTAATTTTTCTGTTTCAGTTAATCCAACTAAGGTTCAGTTAATCAAGGGGGCTCTGTCCCAACAATGGTTACTGTTACCTTAACCGCAGGTGCTAGTCAGTCTGTTACGCTCTCCGCCTCGGGCCTGCCCTCGGGAGCTTCAGCTTCTTTCAGTATTCCAAGTTGTAGTCCTCTTTGTACCCCAACGCTAACCATTAATACTGCTGCCACTACTCCAACCGGCACTTACTCAATAAACGTTTGCGGAACAGGCGGAGGTTTGACTCGCTGTGCTCCTTATCAGTTAACGGTTGGCTCAGCTTCTTTTAATTTTTCTGTTTCAGTTAATCCAACTTCAGGTTCAGTTGATCAAGGGAGTTCAGTCTCAACAACAGCTACTGTTACCTTAACCACAGGTGCTAGTCAGTCTGTTACGCTTTCCGCCTCGGGCCTGCCCTCGGGAGCTTCAGCTTCTTTCAGTCCTGCTAATGGTTCTACTACTGATTGCAATCCTACTTGTTCTTCAACGCTAACTATTGATACTGCTGCCACTACTCCAACCGGCAACTACTCAATAAACATTTGCGGAACAGGTGGAGGTTTAACTCGATGTGCTCCTTACCAGTTAACGGTTAACACGGCTGTTGAAAGTATTTTGCCTCCTGATGTGACCACTGATCCTGCCACTGATATTGGGCTTACTTCAGTCACCCTTAATGGAACTTTAAACTCCCTTGGCAATGTCCTTTCTTGTTTAGTTTGGTTTGAATATATAAAAAGTACTGATGCAGGTTCTAACCCTTGGACTGTCGTTTGTGAGACAATGAGAGAAACTACCGGTAATTTTTCTTGTGACCTTACTGACTTGACTCCTAACGTTAAATATTATTTTAAAGCTTTTGCCAAAAACGGCGGCAGTTGGTAAAAATATATGAAAAAAATCAAATTATTACCATATGGAGTTTTCATAACTTTAATAGTAGTTTGCGGATTTATTCTGCCGCAGTTTGTGTTGGCTAATACCCAGACTTTGACCGTAACCGGCACTGGCTCGCTACAAGAGGAAATTTCTTGGCAGCAAAACTGTTTTGCTAGAGGCGATTATAATAATCTTAATTCAAATGATGGGTTTGCAAGTGTGCGAGTGCGATGGATCCTTATGATGGTCAGACTATCAACTCCTTCAACTTAGCTGATTTTACCGCGCCTTATCAGACAATAAACAGCGTTACTTTATACACCGTATCAGCACGAAGTCAATATCACTTCTACGTAACGCACTTAGTTCGTATTGGGGGGGCGAATTACTTCGGGTCGCAGCAAGAAGTATATGGGACATCTTACTGTAACTGTAGTTGTGAAAATTTTTACACAAATTCATACACCTGGACAGTTAATCCTGCGACAGGTCTTAGCTGGACAGCCAGCGATATTAATAACGCCGAGTGGGGATGGCAACAAAGTGCTGCTTCATCAAGTCCTGTATCCACTACCTACTTGTCTTTTGTGATTGATTATACGCTTCCCACAGCTTTGACCGTTACCACCGAACCAGCTGTTTTAATAACTCAAAGCGGAGCCACTCTTAACGGGACTATCACTTATATTGTAGGCGGAAATGCTTCAGAAAGAGGTTTTGACTGGGGGTTAACCACATCATATGGCAACTCTTGGACAGAAACCGGCTCTTTTGGAACTGGAACTTTTTCCCGAGCCATCACTGGATTGGACTCCAACACCACTTACCACTTTAGAGCTAAAGCCAGAAATTCAACAGGCTGGAGTTTTGGTCCGGATGTTGCTTTTGCTACTCCAGCATATACTCAGATAATGGCGATAGAGGGTGAAGGAGACGAAGTACAAGGCAGTTATTCGGGAGGAGCGGGGAATTATACTAATTTAAATTCGGACGATGGTGGTACTAGTGTAATTGTATTTTCCGGATGGGGACCTTGGTACCATTGCTGGAACTTTCAGGATTTCACGATACCAGTCCAATCCATAACTTCAGTAACTTTAACCCATAAATCATGGAATTCTAGTTCTGGCGAGGAGGCACCGGGATAATCGCTTATGTCATAATAGGAGGGACAAATTACTATGGAGCACTGTTAATATGGGCAGAGCTCTCTTCAAACACTTTCAACAACATGGTCAACCAACCCTGCAACAGGTTTAGCTTGGTCAGTTCCAGATTTAAATAGTGCTCAGTTTGGCATTAAATTTTCAACGACCAAATCTATATCAGAATACACAACACATATATATCTTACAGTCACGTATGTCCCTCCTTTCTCTGTTCCTCCTCCAGCTCCAACTCTTATTTCTCCAGATAACGGCGTTTATGTTGGCGGTACCTCAGTTACTTTTCAATGGAATGCGGCAGCAAGAGCTCTCAAATACCGTTTAGAAGTTAATACCGACCCCAATTGGGGAACAGCTACCAGAAAATTCTACCAGGAATTTGGCGATATTACCCAATATACAGATACCGGTTATCCTGATAATGGTACCATTTACTATTGGCGGGTTTGGGCAGGAAATTATGCCGGATGGTGTTCTGATAGTGAAGCTAATTCCAATAAAAGGAGCTTTACTAATCTCGGTATTCCTCCAGCCCCAACCCTTATTTCTCCAACTAACAATGATACTGCGGGCGGTAATAATTCAGTTACTTTTAAATGGAATGCCGCCTCGAGAGCTGAAAAATACCGCTTAGAAGTTAGGACTGATACCAACTGGGGACAAACACTTGGTCAAAAATTCTACCAAGAATTTGGCGATATTACCCAATACACAGATACCGGTTATCCTGATAATGGTACCATTTACTATTGGCTGGTTTGGGCAGGAAATGATGTTGGCTGGAGTTCTTCTTCTGGAAGTCGGATTTTTCTTTCAGCTCTTCCGCCATCTTGGATTAACAAATATGGGCAACCAGCCATTGTATGTCAAGGAAGCGTTGGTACAGCTTACAATTATCACTATTATGGAACCCATATAGTCGTTGATCCATCAGGTGATCCTTATGCCGGAGGATACCTTCAATATAACTGGGGTAACTGTAATTGTTGTGGCGGTTCGGCGTATTACTATATGTTAGGCGTAGGTTATAACACAACAACTGGTAATCGAAAATGGGTAAGTACCAATCTTCCTGCTGGCCTTACGCAGGGGGTCATGGCTCAATATATGGCGGCAGGGCCTGATGGAAATATTTGTGCTTTGAGTAAGGGCGACTCGGTTTATGCTTATAAATATGAACCAAATACCGGATTAGCAAGTGGCTTCCCAACACTTCTTTATTATCGTGACAGCAGCGCAGCTTGTAATTTAAACGACATGGAGATGGGCAAAGATGGATACATTTATTTAGCTGGAGGTTGTTTTGCGGGTCTTCCACACGCAACATATCATGATTTATTAGCAAAGATAAATCCTAATACTGGTGGTGCAGTATGGCAAATTCAATATAGCGCGGTTTCCGGCGCTACTATGCTTGATTTAGCTATTGATGATGCAGGAAATATCTATGTCTTAAGGAGCACTGGCGGTGGCAACGTCTCTATGTATTACTATATGTTAAAATTTGATTCAAATGGCAACTTCATCTGGCAAAAAGGTGATGTTTCGGGCAGTATATTTGTTAATGGATCTAATTTATATGTTACAAAGAGTGGTTCGACAGTACAATATGATTTAAACGGAAATCAAATCCGAAGCATGGGAGATAGCGGAAGCAAAATGGTATTTGACAGCCAGGGTAATATTTATATCATCGGAAATCCATTAAGAAAATATGATTCTAATTTTAATCTTATCTGGAGTCTTCCCATTTCAGCCGCAGATTTAGCAATAGATAATGATGACAATCTTTATATTTATGATGGCGCAACCACTGTCAGAAAATATGACTCAGATGGAAACTGGTTTTGGACAGGTTCATCACTCCTCTTTACTGGGAAAGTTTTTACCGTTGATAAATCAGCTCAAGCTGCCTATATTACGGGTTCTGTTGGGAGTAGTGATGGGTTAGGAACCGATATTGTAACAGCTAAATTTTATAATCCTTCTCCAGAAAAACCGACAGTTTCTACTGATTTAGCAATAGTTAATATTCAAAACAACACAGTCACCCTAAAAGGAACTATAACCAACACAAATAGCCAAAATGCTGATTTAAGAGGATTTAATTGGAATAATGAAGGAGGGTCATGGTCAAGTTGGACAGAAGGAACTCCTGGAAATTATCAATATGGTGAAGGGTCCTTCAGCCACAACCTTACCAATATAACCCCTGACACTGTTTATTATTATAAAGCTAAAGCTCGTAACAGCGGTGGTTGGGGTTATGGGGAAGAAAAGCGCTTCGTTATTTTTATAGCCGATGGCGGCCAACGAGAATTTACTACCTCCGGTCCAAATCGATCCCCTTATAAACCAACAGATACTGAAGAAAGTTGGGATCACTGCTCATTTGAAGGAACTTCCAAAGTTACTCTTTCTTGGAAATACTCTGATCCAGATGGAGATTTCCAGGATTCCTACCGTGTTCTAATTGATAATAATTCTGATTTCTCTTCGCCAGAAATTGACAGCTGTAGTGGTTCAGAAAGTAATTGTCCAACTGGAATTACCTCCTCAAGTTACACCCCCATTCCAAATTTGTCTTGGTCAACCACCTATTATTGGAAAGTAAAAACAAAAGACAGCGGAGGAAATTGGTCAGAATATTCAGACCCTAAACCCTTTACTACTCTTGAGCATGCCTATCCTTGGCCTCAATTTAGTTTCGATCCCCAGAGACCTACCAAGGATGACGAAATTTCGTTTTATAATGAAACCGTTTATTTTGGTCAACAACCAATTTTTAGATGGGAGTTCGGTGATGGCACTATTTCTTATGAGTATGAGCCCAAACATATTTACACAAGACCATCGGATTATACCGTAGTACTCTATGCTCGTGATGAGATTGGCGAATGTTCCCATCCGAGAGTTATTAAAGTGGCTACTCCTCTTCCTTGGTGGAGAGAGATTATACCTAAATTTCCTTTTTAATCAAATTAGAAAATAAATTTCTGTTTTAGAGGATTGAGAATTCCTCAATCCTCTTTTTATTTTGTTAAAAATCATGATAAAATATTAAAAGAATGGAATTTAATAATTTAAGAAAAAAATATAATAAAAAATTTTTACTTGGCTTTACTCTTGTTGAGATTTTGATAGTAATGTCTATAATTTTGATTTTATTGGTAGTGATTTTTTCCGGTTATTCTGCCGGTCGGAAGGGACTTGCTCTTCAAAGATCTGCTCATAAATTAGCTCAAGATTTAAGAAGAGCTCAAGAAATGGCAATGTCAGCTGCAGAATTTAGGGAGAAGGTTCCAGGCGGTGGTTACGGGATTTATTTTACACCAGATAATAATGAAAGATATTATTTATATGCTGATACTAGTCCAATACCATACGGAGACCAGGAGTATACGCCAGGAGAGGATGCTGGCCCTATAGAAATTATTATTTTAGAAAAAGACATCTACATATCTGACATTCCACAAAATTCTCTAAGTATAAATTTTTCACCTCCTGATCCCACAACAACAATTACAGGAACTGGGGATGGAACAGAGGCGACAATAACCCTTTGTATTAAAGGGTCCAATTGCTTAGGTCAAACGAAAAAAGTTAAAGTCAATAAATCAGGATTGATTTATATAGAACCGCTGTCTTCTGTTACTCCAACCCAAACACCTACGCCCACTTCCTACACCCACTCTAACGCCCACTCCAACTCCGACGCCAACGTCTATTCCCAATTGGCCTATAGGATATAATTACCGAAAATCGGTAACTATCAGTAATCCATCTGCTGATTATCAGATGAAACTTACTATCAATAAAGGAACGGGCACTGATTCTGGAGCTACGGTTTATCTTGAAAACCACGCTTCCAGTTGGACAGGAACAGTTCCTAATGATGTTCGTTTTACCGGTTCAGATGGTTCCACCCAGCTTGATTATTGGATAGAGAGTTCTGGCGCATCTACGGCGACAGTCTGGGTACAAAATAATATCCCCCTCTACCACTCTTTATATTTATTACGGCAAGTCTTCTGATACTACGACCTCCAATGGAGATAATACTTTTCTATTCTTTGATGATTTTCTTGGGACAAGCCTGGATGGTAGTAAATGGACATCCTCAGGGACAATTTCTGTTTCTGGCGGTGAAGCGGTCATAGGTTCTGCCAGTAATACTGGATATATATATTCAAGCTATACGAGCAGTCAGGCAATCATGCGGACAAGGGCTAAGTGGACATCAAGGGATGCTGCCTATGTATGGTGGGGATGGATAGCGGCTGGTGGTAGCGGTGCGCCCTTTGCTCTCTTTGATAGTTCTGCCGTTTCAAGTCAATATGGATATTTACATGACGGAGTAAATTATTATGTCACTGCCGCAATCAGTTTGGATGATAATTATCATTTATATGATATTAAACGGTATTCTACAGGCGCGGAATTCATCTACGACGATATCTCAAAAGGTTCCACGGGCTATAATTACGCCACCAGCCAACCTATTAATATCCGAGATTATAGTTCGCAAGGAACAGTTTATGTTGATTGGATTTTCCTCCGCAAATACGTTTCCCCCGAGCCCACATGGGGTAGTTGGGGGAGCGAAGAAAGTCCTACCTCTACTCCCACGCCAACTCCCACCCCTACCCCTACTCCCACTCCCACACTCACACCCACTCCAACCCCAACACCAACCCCAACCCCAACGCCAACACCAACCCCAACGCCTAGTAAGTTAATCGGCGCTGATGATGCTACTGGTTCTAACGAGTCCGCGAACTATATTTTATTAACTAAATTCCAAGCTGTAGCCACAGGCCAAATAACAGAGTTCAGGGTTAAATCCGGGGTTACTGGACAGGTTAAGGTCGCCATATATGCTGATAACAGTGGTGAACCAGGTGGACGCCTTGGTTACAATGATACAGCTCAAAATGTAGTTGCTGGCTGGAATACGCTTAGCATCCCAGCATTAAACGTAACTAGCGGAATGTATTACTGGCTTGGAATAATCGGGAATAGTACGGGTGCTGTTCAATACACTAGTGGCAGTTCTTCTAACTTCAGATATAAAGCAGCCACATTTAGTACTTTCACTTGGCCTGACACCGCAGGGACGGGTTACATCAATTATGCTGAAATCGAACTTGTTGCTGGTTGGGGTACAGTTGTAGTAACGCCAACCCCAACACCAACCCCAACCCCAACGCCAACCCCTGTTCCTAATTGGCTTACAGGTTATAATTACCGAAAACAAATCACCATTAATGGTTCAACCGCTGGCGCCCAAACTAACTATCAGATGAAATTAACAGTCTATAAGGGCAGCGGTAGCGATTCTGGTGGTACGGTCTATCTCAACAACCATGTCCAGGATGACTTTGACGATATCCGCTTCACTAAATCCGACGGCACAACCGAGCTGAATTACTGGATTGAAAATCCCTTGCCAAAGAGCTGTTCTCAAGTTTTAGCAAGGAATCCTAGCGCGGCAAGCGGTGTTTATACAATAGCTCCAAATGGGTCCGATTCTTATAGTGTCTATTGTGATATGACTACCGATGGTGGTGGTTGGACATTAGTGCTGTTAAATAGTCAATATGCTACTCCGCCTAAACCAACCTGGAATAACGTAGTTAATAGTAACAATATCACTGGTACCTTCGGCACTGATTTAACTGCTTTTGATCTTTTCCTAAGAGTAAAAGATTGGAATAGTTTAGGAAGTAAGATGCGATTACAGCAGGGTTCAAGTCCAACTTCTCTATCCCATGAAGCTACATATAATTTTTCTCTCAATGCAGCAAATAATTATGCCTTATCAATGTCCAATGAGGTTGTTACTATTCAGACCGGAGGAACGGCCTCCTCAGGTATGTATACCTACCACGCTAACAATTACCAATTAACAACCTATGATGCCGATCACGATGTTTATAGCGCTAACTGTGCAAGTTCATATGGCAATACTGCTTGGTGGTATGGGGCTTGCTGGAGTGGAAGCTTCTGGGGAGGCGGAGACAGTGGAACTTATCAAAACGCACCCTTTTGGACGGGTTCTGGATCAGAATATTTTGCCTGGGGATCTATCTGGATTAAAAATGAAAGCGCAGGCGGAGGTGCTGCAACCGTCTGGACTAAAATTCCTTCTATTCCCGCTTCGCCCTCAACGGCTACTTTCTATATCTATTACGGCAACGCTTCGGCGACGAGTCAGAGTAGTATTTCTAATGCTTTTGTATTTGGTGATGATTTTACCGGCACCACCATAGATACTAACAAATGGACTAAAACCGATACCAGCAGTAATATTTCTCAAAACGGCGTATTAACCATAGCTAATGGTACGGCGACTTGGGGGCAAACGGGCATGTATTCTAACTCCAATTTTAACCGAAGCGATAATATCCTAATTCAGGGCAAGTATAAATCCACGGCCGTAAGAGGCGCAAGTTACAAAGATACCACTATGCTTTGGACAAAAGACACCACTGCGGACCTAAATTATCCCACTATGATTTACGGCTTCTATCCTTATGAATACGGCGGCCTTTATGACCTATACATGTATGAAGATGGTACTGGCATAGGAAGTAAGGGTAGCTGGGTAGCTAACACTCAATATTGGTTCCGGCAAATTATCAAATCCGCAGGCGGTGCTACCACCCAATGGAGCACCGATGGTAGTACTTGGTCCACCCTGTACGATTCTTCTTATTCCACTGAAACCCCCATAAAAGTCGGCTTTACGCATTATCAAGGTGGAGATGTGATTATTGATGATGTTCTGGTGCGTAAATATGTTCCCCTGAACCCGCCTTTGGGACTTGGGGGAGCGAGGAATCGTCGGGGCAATAACAGATAGTAAATTTTTTTACTATTTAAAAAAATTAACAGCAAAGCACATTGATTAATTATTAAATTTATGATGGAATTAGAAAAATTTATCCCAAGCCATTTTAATAAAATAAAAAAATTAAAATCATATATTACCACTTCAAAAAGTGATGCGGGGTTTACATTATTAGAGGTGATGGTAGCTGTTTTTGTGGTAACAATAGGGATAATCGGAATTTTTACTGTTATCCAGAATTTAAGTATTCAAAGCTCTTATTCTTCTGACAGGTTAATTGCTATCTATTTAACCCAAGAGGGGATGGAAATTATTAGAAACGTTAGAGATACTAATTGGTTGGAACAGCAAAACAATCCGGAAAACCCTTGGGAGGAGGGACTAACAGGTTGCTCAGTTGGTTGTGAAGTTGATTATCTTTGTACCACCGTTGAAGACCCCAGCATTACTAATCCAAGCGGTCACCTCTGTCTGGCTTTATACTCTGGTTCGCTTTTAAAAATTGATGTCAATGGTTTTTATAATTATTCTTCAGGAACCGACACAAAATTTAAAAGAAAAATTACAATTACAGAAGAGAGCACAGATAATTTAAAAGTTGAAGTTTTGGTTAATTGGCAGGAAAGAGGAAAAAATTATGAATTTAGAATCATGGAGAAACTATATAAATGGCACTAAAAAATAAATGTACCAAAGCAACCATAATCTAATTAAAAAAAAGGGTTTTATCCGCGCACCACTTTCTAAGGGAAAAAGTAAAAGTGGTGCGGGATTTACTTTAATTGAGATTTTGGTGGCAATATCGGTTTTTTCGATAATTATTGGCTCAATTTCGGGAATTTTAGTTTTTAGCATCAGAGAACAAAGAAAGATTTTAACTTACCAAACTATTTTAGATCAAACAAGTTACGCTTTAGAATATATGAGTAGAGCCTTAAGAATGGCAAGAAAGCAATTATCTCCCAATGAGGAATGTTCAGCGACTTGCCTTTCCCAAATAGGTTTAAACTACGAACTCTTTGATGAAAATCAAGAATTGAGATTCCAAAACTATGAGTGTATTTGTCAAAGATTTTTTATTCAAAACGGTCAATTAATGGAACAGAGGTCTTGGCAGTTTCAGAATGAAGATATTGTTGATCCAACTGGTGACAATCCTCCTATTCCATTAACATCGACAGATATTCAGATAAACTATCTTAATTTTGACCTCTCGGGTCAAAATCAAATTGATAATCTTCAACCAAGAACAACATTCTATTTAGAAATAGAGGGGAAAGCGGGTCTTCTCGGAAACCTATCAAAAATAAAAATTCAAAGCACTATTTCTCAAAGAATGCTCGACATCGTCTATTAACCCCCCCACCACTTTTTATGTATTATGTTTACTTACTTAGGAGTAAAAAAGATAATAAGTTATATATTGGCTTAACTCATAATTTGATTAAACGTCTTACTGAACATAACCAAGGATTAAATAAATCGACTAAATACTGAAGACCTCTATTTTTAATTTGCTATGAAGCGTATAGTTCGCTAAAAGATGCTCAAATTAGAGAAAAAAAATTAAAAAAGTTTAAAAATTCTTATGCAGAGCTTAAAAAAAGAATTATTAATAATCTCTAAAAAACGTAAAAGTGGTGGGGGGCAGAAGGGAGTTTCTCTTTATCTAACTGTAATAATTCTTGCCATTTTGTTGGCTATAAGCTTGGGTATAAGCACAATTTTATTGGGTCAAATGAAAATAATTGGTGAAATCGGAAAATCTGTTGTTGCTTTTTATGCTGCTGATACTGGCATTGAAAAGATGCTTTATAACGATAATCAATGCCGTCAATATTGCCCTCCACCATGTCCCCCAGAGTGCGGCTCCGAAGAAGAACCATGTCCTCCTGATTGCCGTCACGAATTGGAATATTGTCCTTGTGAGAATTGTGCTGGGTGGCCCGACTCCTGCGATGGCCTTCCAGATAATACACAAATTAATGGTTCTTTAGATAATTATTCAAGTTATGAAGCAATATTTTTTATTTGGAACCAAACATCCATAATTCAATCTGTTGGGAAATATCAAGGCGTCCAAAGAGCAATCGAGACCACTATTAAATAATTTATGATTAAAAAAGAAACAAAACAGAGAATTGAAAAGCTTAAAAATCTCATTAATCACCACCGCTATTTGTACCACGTTTTAGACAGACAAGAAATTTCAGAGGCGGCTCTAGATTCCTTGAAAAAGGAACTTTTTGATTTGGAACAGAAATATCCCGAATTTATTACTCCCGATTCTCCGACCCAAAGAATTGGCGGAAAACCATTGGAAAAATTCGGAAAAGTCAAGCATTCCCAGCCGATGCTGTCTTTTAACGACGCCTTTTCAGAAAAAGATATGGAAGATTGGTTGGAAAGAATTTCCAAACTTTTATCTTCTGAAGAAAGAAAAGAAATTGATTTTTTTTGCGAGTTAAAAATTGATGGTTTAGCCATTGAGTTGATTTACGAAAATGAAATTTTTAAAATAGGTTCTACTCGGGGAGACGGAATAATCGGTGAAGATGTTAGTCAAAATTTAAAAACAATTGAAGCCATTCCTCTTAAATTAGAAATTCCAAATTCCTGTGTGGGAACAGTGGGTAAATTTCAAATTCAAAATCATTTGGTTGTTCGGGGAGAAGTTTTTATTTCCAAAAAAGAATTTGAGAGATTAAACAAAGAACAAGGAAAAAGAACTCGACCCTTTATGCCAACCCCCGAAATGTAGCCGCGGGCTCAATCAGACAACTTGACCCGAAAATAACCGCCACCCGAAAATTAGATTCTTATGCTTATGATTTAATTGCCGATTTGGGTAAAATTAGACCCATGAAGAAAAACATAAAATTTTAAAAGCTTTTGGATTTAAAACCAACCCCCATAATAAATATTGTAAAGATTTAAAAGAGGTTTTTGAATTCCACGATTATTGGCAGAAAAACAGCGAAAAATTGTCTTATGAAATTGACGGCATTGTCGTAATTGTGAACTCAAATAAAATTTTTGAGAAATTAGGGGTAGTCGGGAAAGCTCCCCGGGGAGCTATCGCCTTTAAATTTCCTTTAAAACAAGCAGAAACCATTGTTGAAGATATCAAAATTCAAGTTGGCAGAACAGGAGCTTTAACGCCCGTTGCTTATTTAAAACCAGTTCAAGTCGGCGGGGTAACAATTTCTAAGGCAACTTTGCATAATGAAGATGAAATAAAAAGATTGGGAGTGAAAATCGGCGATACGGTTATTGTCGGCAGGGCAGGGGACGTTATTCCCGATATTATTAAGGTTTTGCCGGAACTAAGGACGGGAAAAGAAAAAGAATTTATTTTCCTAAAATTGTCCGTCTTGTGAAACAAAGATTGTAAAACCCGAAGGAGAAGTTGTTTGGAGTTGTCCGAATCCAAACTGTTTTGCCAGAAAAAGAGAATATTTTTATCATTTTGTTTCCAAAGGCGCTTTTGATATTGCTGGTCTTGGCCCTAAAATTATTGATAGATTAATTGACGAAGGTTTAGTTTCCGACCCAGCCGATTTATTTGAATTAAAAGAAGGAGATATTTTGCCATTAGAGAGGTTTGCCGAAAAATCAGCCCAAAATTTAATTTCAGCCATTCAATCTAAAAAGAAAATTACTTTGCCGAGATTTATTTTTGCTTTGGGGATCAGGAATGTGGGCGAAGAAACGGCTCAAGATTTATCAGAATATTTTGGCACTTTGGAAAAATTAAAAAAAGCTTCTCTTGAAAATCTTCAAAAAATAATGGATATCGGTCCAGTTGTGGCAAAATCAATATATTTCTGGTTTAAAGAAAAAAGAAATTTAGAATTTTTAGAAAAATTAAAAAAAGCTGGAGTAAAAATAATTGATTGAGAAAAAAATAAAAAAGCAAATTTTAAAGGGGAAAATCTTTGTTTTAACCGGATCTTTAGAAACAATGACCAGAGAAAAAGCCAAAGAAAAAATTCGGCTTTTGGGCGGGGAAATTTCCGAATCAGTTTCAAAAAAAACAGATTTTGTTATTGCTGGTAAAGAACCTGGCTCAAAATTTGAAAAAGCTAAAGAATTAGGAATTAAAATAATAAACGAAAAAGAATTTTTAAAAATTTGATTAAAATGAAATCGAATTTTTACTTCATTTTAAAAAATTAGATTGGATTTTAATTATCGCAGTTTTACTATTGGTCAGTATTGGACTTATCTCAATTTATAGCTCTTCTATTGGGCAAAGGGGATTTTTTAAATTTTAAAAAGCAAATTATTTTTTTTGGTATAGGATTTTTTTTGATGATAGTTTTTTCAGTTTTTTTGATTGGAGGATTCTCAGAGATACTCCTTATTTAATTTTAATTCTTTATTTTTTTTCTCTTTTATCTTTACTTTTTCTGTTTTTTTTCGCACCGGAAATCAGAGGAATAAAAGCGTGGTATAAATTTGGACCTATTTCAATTGACCCGATAGAATTTACTAAAATTGTTTTGATAATTTTGCTGGCAAAATATTTTTCAATGAGACATATTGAAATGTATCGAATTCAACACATTCTTCTTTCTGGTCTTTATGTTTTAATTCCCAGCATTTTAGTTTTTTTTCAGCCAGATTTAGGGTCAGTTTTTATTTTGATTGCTTTATGGGTTGGGGTTCTTATTATTTCCGGGATTAAGCTTCGTCATTTTTTAATTTTAGTTTTAGTTTGTCTTTTAATTTTTATTTTTAGCTGGGAGATCTTTTTTGAAAGATTATCAGAAAGAAAGAATTATCAGCTTTTTTCAGCCCCAATTAGATCCATTAGGGGTGGGTTGGAGTCAGAATCAGTCAAAAATTGCCATTGGTTCTGGCGGGGTTTTTGGTCAAGGATTTGGTAAGGGGGCTCAAACCCAGTATGGTTTTCTGCCTGAACCTCAAACCGATTTTATTTTCGCCGCTATTGCCGAAGAATTTGGCCTAATTGGAGTGATAATTTTATTCCTTTTATTCTTCCTTTTGCTATATCGGATAATAAAAATTGCCCTATCGAATCAGAACAACTTCTCCCGCCTTTTTGCTTCAGGTTTTGCTATAGTTATACTTTCTCAGCTATTCATTCATATAGGGATGAATGTTGGGATTTTGCCAATTATTGGCATTCCTTTACCTTTAATCAGTTATGGCGGTTCTTCTTTAATTGTGACCTTTTTAGGTGTTGGTATTTTACAGAGTATTAAAACTCACTAATTATTACTTTTACCTTTAATGCCCCGTTAGAAAAAGAAATAAGGGGGGTTGACCCGTTAGAAGTTCAGTGATGTCCATAGTAATACCTTTCTAAAAAGGCGAAGCCGACTTACGTCTCTGAAAAGTAGTATTACAACCCTTGTTGTAAAGCTTCTAATGGGGTTGACAAATTTTTATAAAAGGATTAAAATTGAAATGTTAAGTTTAATTTAAGAATAATTTTTCTAAAACGTCATTTTCTGGTTTTTTAAGCTAAAAATTTTATAAACTCAGACGTACCCTAAAAAGAAATAAAAATTTTAGGGTATTTTTTGGCTTTTTCTTTTTTTTATGAAAAAAATAGAAATTAAAAACTTTGGGAAAGCGAAAGTATCTCTTCCCCTCCCTTTTTTATTGACCCTGCAAAAGGAAAGCTGGAAAACTTTCTGGGAGAGAGATTTAAAAGAGTTATTGGGAGAAGTATCTCCAATTAGAGATTATACCGGAAAAGAATTAGAGCTTTGGTTTTTAGATTTTAAATTGGGAAATCCTAATTACAGGACCGAGCTGGAAGCGAAAAAAAACAACGATTCTTTTGAAGCTTCTTTAAGAGTAAGGACAAAATTAGTTAACCTTAAAACCAAAGAGATTAAAGAGCAAGAGATATTTCTAACTGATTTCCCCTTGATGACTGATAGGGGAACTTTTGTTGTTAATGGAGTAGAAAGAGTGGTGATATCTCAATTAATTCGTTCTCCCGGTGCTTTCTTTACCGCCCAACAAACAGCTGGCAAAAATCACTTTGGAGCAAAAATTATCCCCAACCGAGGAGCTTGGTTAGAATTTGAGACGGAAAGTTCGGGGTTTATCGGAGTGAGAATTGATAGAAAAAGAAAAGTGGCAGCCACCACTTTATTAAGGGCTTTCGGTGTTGATAAAGATTTTGACATTAAAGAAAAATTTCAAGACGTAAACAAAGGCGAAGTAGATTTTATCGGAGAAACTCTAAAAAGAGATTTAACCCATAATCAGGCAGAAGCTCTTGTAGAAGTTTACCAAAGATTAAGACCAGGAGACAAAGCCACTCCTGACACTGCCAAAGAATTAATTTGGAATATGTTTTTTAATTTTGAAAGATACGATTTATCAAAAGTAGGCAGATGGAGAATGTTTCAACGTTTATCGGCGTTAAAATCCAAAAGCCCACTGTTCACACACAACCAAAATCAAAAATCCAAAAAAGAAGAATCGGAAATTGCGCCCAAGGATAGGGTTTTGACATTAGAAGATGTAATAGAAGTATTAAGAGAAATTATTCGGCTCAACAATAATCCGGAAGGGAAACCAGACCAAATTGATCACTTGGGGAACAGAAGGGTAAGAACTTTAAATGAGTTATTGGTCAACAGATTGAGAGTAGGCTTAATGAGGATGGAAAGAATTATTAAAGACAGGATGTCTACTTTAGATATTTATACTTTGGCTCCGGTTCAGTTGATTAATCCTCGGCCGGTAATGGCGGTAGTAAAAGAATTTTTCACTTCTTCCCAATTAAGCCAATTTATGGATAATCAAAATCCGTTGGCTGAATTAGAGCACAAAAGAAGATTGTCGGCGACGGGACCGGGAGGTTTAACCCGAGAAAGAGCTGGTTTTGAGGTTAGAGACGTTCAGCCTTCCCACTATGGCAGAATTTGTCCTATTCAGACACCGGAAGGACCAAATATTGGATTGGTGGGGCACTTGGCTTCTTTTGCCAGAATTAATCCTTACGGGTTTATTGAAACTCCATATTTTAAAGTAGAAAAGGGCCGGGTCTCATCAGAAATTCAATACCTTAATGCTTATGAAGAAGAAAGGTATAATATTGCTTCAGCTGGCGTTTCCATTGATGAAAACCCACTGTTCACACACAGGGAAATATTTTAGCAGAAAAAGTAGAGGCGAGAATAAAAGGGGAGCCGGGAGAAATTGAAAAAGAGAAGATTGATTTTATTGACGTCAGCTCCAATCAAAGCATTTCTATTGCTACTTCTCTTATTCCGTTTTTACAAAACGATGATGCGAACCGCGCCTTAATGGGGTCAAACATGCAACGTCAGTCGGTACCTTTGGTTTTACCCGAACCTCCCTTAGTCTGCACCGGCGTGGAAGAAAAAGTAGCTAGAGATTCGGGGCAAGTAATAATAGCTGAAGAAGACGGCGTAGTCACTGAAGTTGACGCAAACCACATTACAATAAAACCAAAAACCCAAAAAAAATCCGCTGGCTGGCGGACAAAAACTTATGATTTGAGAACTTTTATTAGAACCAATCAATATACTTCTTTACATCAAAAACCAATTGTTAAAAAAGGTGAAATTGTTAAAAAAGGAGATGTTTTGGTTGAAGGAGGAGGGATTTCTCGCGGCTACTTGGCTTTAGGCCAAAACGCTTTAGTAGCTTTTATGTCTTGGCGAGGAGGAAATTTTGAAGACGCTATCTTAATTTCAGAAAGATTAGTCAGGGATGATGCTTATACTTCAGTTCACATTGAGAGCTTCAGCTGTGATGTAAGAGAAACAAAATTAGGCCCCGAAGTTACCACTTGTGATATCCCCAATGTAGGCGAGGAAAAGCTAAAAGACCTTGACGAAGAAGGAATTATTAGGATTGGGGCTGAGGTCGCTCCAAACGATATTTTGGTTGGAAAGATTTCTCCAAAAGGAGAAGCCGATCTGACGGCTGAAGAAAGATTACTACGTGCTATTTTTGGCGAAAAAGCGAAAGAAGTGAAAGATACATCTTTAGTGATGGAACATGGAAAACGGGGGAGGGTAATTGGAGTTAAAATTTGGGAAAGGGAAAAAGGAGCAAAGTTAGAACCTGGGGTGATAAAAAGAATTGAGGTTGAAGTGGCTGAAATTAGAAAAATTCAGGCTGGCGATAAATTGGCCGGTCGTCATGGAAATAAAGGAGTAATTTCAAAAGTTTTGCCAGTGGAAGAAATGCCGTTTTTAAAAGACGGAACTCCGGTAGATATTATCTTAAATCCGATAGGAGTTGTTTCAAGAATGAACCTTGGTCAGGTTTTAGAGACGCATTTGGCTTTTGCAGCCCAAAAATTAGGATACATCGCTGTTTCACCTGCCCTCTCCGGTGCTAGGGAAAAAGACATAAAAGAGGAATTAAAAAAAGCCGGTCTTCCCGAAGACGGAAAAGTTGAATTATTCGATGGAAGAACAGGCCTTTCTTTTTCAGAAAAAATTACCGTTGGCTATCTTTATTTAATGAAATTAGTTCACATGGTTGAAGATAAAATTCATATGCGTTCCATAGGTCCTTATTCTTTAATCACTCAACAGCCCTTAGGAGGAAAGGCCCAATTTGGCGGGCAGAGATTTGGGGAAATGGAAGTTTGGGCTTTGGAAGGATATGGAGCAGCCCACACCTTGCAAGAAATGTTAACTATAAAATCTGACGACGTTTCAGGAAGAGCAGCTACTTACGAAGCAATATTAAAAGGGGAAGAGATAAAAGAGCCCAATGTTCCCGCTTCATTTAATTTGTTAGTTAGCGAATTAAAATCACTGGGATTAAGCGTTGAAGTAAAAGAAACCCCCAAGGGAGAAAAGATAAAAGAAAAAGATTAAAAATTTTTATTTTTTTTAAAATTATGCGAGTAATAGATTTAGATTCAATAAGAATAAAATTGGCCTCACCTGAGGAAATTTTGGTATGGTCTCATGGTGAAGTGACAAAACCAGAAACAATTAATTACCGGACTCAAAGAGCAGAAAAAGACGGTCTTTTTTGCGAAAAGATTTTCGGACCGGAAAAAGATTATGAATGTTATTGCGGAAAATATAAAAGAATTCGTTACAAAGGAATAGTATGCGACCGTTGCGGGGTAGAGGTAACGAAATCAGCCGTTAGACGGGAAAGAATGGGACATATTAAATTAGCCAGTCCTTGTTCTCATATCTGGTTTTTAAGAGGAGTTCCTTCAAGAATGGGGATGATTTTGGATTTGCCATTTCAACAATTAGAGAAAATAATTTATTTCGCTGCTTATATTATTACTAAAGTTAATGAAGAAGCGAAAAAGAAGGCCTTAGATGATATTGAAAAAGAATATAAGTCAAAAGTCAAAAGTCAAAAGTCAAAAGTAAAAAAGAAAAGAGAATTGAAAAATGTTTTAGAAGAATTAAAAATAGCCAGAGACAAGGTTAGAGAAGAAATTTTGGATCTTAAGCCCTTAAAAGTGCTTTCTGAAATTGAATATCATACTTTTTCTTTGAAGTACGGGGAGGTTTTTGAAGCTGGCACGGGGGCAGAAATTTTAAGAAAAATTTTTGAAAAAGTTGATTTTAAGAAAGAAACTGAAAAATTAAAGAAAGAACTTGAAGAAAGTGAAAGCGAGGCCCGAAAGAAAATTGTGAGAAGATTAAAACTTTTCCAAGGGATGCAGAAAGCGGGGATTCGGCCGGAATCAATGTTTTTAACCGTTTTACCTGTTTTACCTCCTGATTTACGGCCAATGGTTCAGTTAGACGGCGGCAGATATGCTTCTTCTGATTTAAATGATTTATATCGAAGGGTTATTAACAGGAATAATCGCTTGAAATATCTTTTGGAAATTTCAGCTCCAGAAGTCATAGTCAGGAACGAAAAAAGAATGCTTCAGGAAGCAGTAGATGCTTTAATTGATAACGGTATGAGAAAAGGTACCACCACTCAGGCCACCACCGGCGGCAGAAGACTTTTAAAGTCTTTAGCTGATATGATTAAAGGCAAACAGGGAAGATTTAGACAGAATCTTTTAGGCAAAAGAGTTGATTATTCCGGAAGATCGGTAATTGTTGTTGGTCCGGAATTAAAACTTCACCAGTGCGGTTTGCCCAAAAAAATGGCTCTTGAACTTTTTAAACCCTTTGTTATAAGGAAAATTTTAGAAAAAGAATTGGCTTATAATGTCAGGGGAGCATCAAGATTAATTGACACTGAAACTGACGAGGTTTGGGCTATTTTAGAAGAAGTGGTTAAAGACAAATTAGTTTTATTAAATCGAGCCCCAACTTTGCACAGGTTAGGTATTCAAGCTTTTGAGCCGATTTTGATTGAAGGAGAAGCAATTAGGGTTCACCCTATGGTTTGTCGGGCTTTTAATGCCGATTTTGACGGAGACCAAATGGCAGTCCATTTACCTCTATCAGACCAAGCCCAAAGAGAAGCTAGAGAATTAATGTTATCAACTCTTAATTTATTGAAACCCGCTACTGGTACGCCAGTTGTCACTCTTTATCAAGATATTGTTTTGGGATGCTATTGGCTGACTAAATTAAATCCTTTAATAGTAAAAGAAAAAATTCCAAGTTTTGCCAATCCGACAGAAGCAATTTTAGCTTATGAATTTTCACAGATTAATTTGAAAGAGAAAATAAAAGTCAGGGGAATAAAAGGCACAGCCAAGAATGAATTTTTAGAAACCAGCGTCGGAAGAATTATTTTTAATCAAGTTTTGCCCGAAGATTATCCGTTTTGGAACGAGAATATAAACGTTAAAAAACTGGAGAAGATTGCCGGAGAAATCTTGGCTACCTATCCCATTGAGAAACTTGAAGAAACCTTAGACAAGATTAAAGATTTGGGTTTTGAATATTCAACGATATCCGGGATTACTTGGGGCATGGATGACTTGGTTGTACCAGCTGAGAAACCGAAAATTATTGAAGAAGCCGAAAAAGAAGTGGACAAAATTGAAGAACATTACAAGAAAGGATTACTTTCTAAAGAAGAAAAAAGCAGCAAAGTGATTGAGATTTGGACGAGAGCCAAATCGGAAATTGAAAAATTAGTACCCAAAGCTTTGCCCGAAACAGGACCTGTCTTTCAAATGGTTGATGCCGGCGCTCGGGGTTCCTGGACCCAGCCAGTTCAGATGAGCGGAATGAAAGGTTTAGTTATCAATCCGGTAGGCCAAATCATTGAGTTGCCAGTCAAAAATTCATTTAAGGAAGGGTTTGATGTTTTGGAGTACTTTATTTCCACCCATGGAGCAAGAAAAGGAACAGCAGATACCGCTCTCCGTACTTCAACTGCGGGGTATTTAACAAGAAGATTAGTTGATGTTTCACATGAAACAATAATTTTTGAAGAAGATTGCGGGGATAAAACCGGAATTGAATTATTTAGAAAAGACGCTGATGAAATTGGTCAGAATTTCCTTTTCAAGATTATTGGCAGGATATCTTTAGATAAAATTCAAAGCCCTAGATCTAAAAATCAGATATTGAAAGAAGGAGAAATCATTGACTGGAAGGCAGCTGAAAAGATTATTGATGCCCAAGTTGAAAAGGTCAAAATTCGTTCTCCTTTATCCTGTAAATCCAAAAGAGGTATTTGCCAAAAATGCTATGGTTGGAATCTTGGAAACAATAGATTAGTTAAATTAGGGGAAGCGGTGGGAATTGTGGCGGCTCAAGCGATAGGAGAGCCGGGTACCCAATTAACAATGAGAACTTTTCATACAGGAGGCGTAGCAGGGGGAGGAGATATTACTTTTGGATTACCTCGTGTTCAAGAAATTTTTGAAGCGAGGATACCAGGAGGAAAAGCTGAAATTTCCCAAGTTGATGGAAAGATAATAGAGATTACCCCGGAGAAAATAATTAAAATTGAGACTCGTAAATCTTCTAAAAATGAAATTATTGAGTATAAAATCCCAGAAAATATGGCAATTTTTGTAAAAGCCGGCCAGACCATAAAGAAAGGGCAGCAGCTTTGCGAGGGAAATTTAGATTTACAAGAGTTTTTTAAAACAACGGGAAAATCTGAAACTGAACGATATATCGTTAGAGAAATTCAAAAAATATATGCTTCCCAAGGAGCAGTAATACATGACAAACATGTTGAAATAATTGTCCGTCAAATGTTCTCTAGAATTAAAATCAAAGATGCAGGCCAAAGTTCTTTTACTTCGGGAGAGATTGTAGAGCGAGCTAAATTTTTAGAAGAAAACGAAAATCTTAAAAAAGAAAAAAAGACACCGGCAAAAGGCATTCCTATTTTACTTGGAATTTCTCGGGTGGCTTTAACTACTGATTCTTTTTTATCTGCCGCTTCTTTCCAAGAAACTTCCAGAGTTCTAATCAAAGCAGCCATTGAAGGAAAAGAGGATAAACTGCGGGGCTTGAAAGAGAATGTCATAATCGGCAAGCTAATTCCTGCTGGCACAGGTTTTAAGAAATAGATGATTGGCAGGCTGCTTCGGGTAGCACGGCGTCGGCTAAAGTAATAATCCAACTGGCACAGGTTTTACCCCGTATAGAAATTTTAATTAACAATATTAGCTTTAAAATGATGTAAAACATAAAAAATAAATTTTAGATTAAGGAAAAATTATCAAAAATTTCTAACGGGGTTTTAGTAAATAACTGAAAAATGGTATATTAAAAATAGAAAAATACTCCTGTGGCTAAGAACAAAAAAATTAAGAATTTTAGAAAAAATAATTTCAAAGAAAGAAAATTTTTTAACTTTGTTTTACCCGAAGAAATCAAACGTTCCATATGGGCAGTTTTTCTTTTTTTGCTTGCCGTTATAGTTACTCTTTCTTTTTTTGATAAAGCTGGAACAGTAGGAAGATTTCTGATGAAAGCTCTTCCTTTTTTATTTGGTAAAGCGCTTTTTGCCCTTCCTTTGCTTTTCCTTTTGGGAGGGTTAAGTTTTTTTAGTTCAAAATATAAAGGTAAATGGCCAATGATTTTAGCCATTTTATTTTTACTTTTAGGGATAGACGGTATTTTAACCTTAAACTTTTCTGATAATAATCTAATTCAAAAGCCAGAAGGAAGTGGCTGGGCGGGTTATTTAATGTCTAAACCCCTGCTTTCAGCTTTTGGATTTTGGGTGACTGAAATTTTCTTTATAGCCTTGATTATTATTGGTATCCTAATTTTTGGGCAACTTTTAAAACCTTTACTTTCTAAAAAAGAAATAAAATTTGAAAAAGAGGAAGAAGCGAAAGAAGAAAAAAAATCTTTGATTGCCAGAATATTTAAAATATCAAAACCAGAATTTAAAGTAAGGGAAGTTCCTCCTCTTCCTTCAGAAAAAGAAAGTATTGCCGAAAGACAACCAATAGATTTGAGAACCAAACCATTAACCGAATTTTCAAAATTAACACAGGCTCTTTTACCATATCAGTCTCCTCCTTTTGATTTGTTAGAACCCGACCGGCAGGTTCCAAACAGCGGTGACATCAGACAAAATTCAGCCATCATTAAAAAGACCTTACAAAATTTTGGCATTGAAGTTGAAATGGCAGAAATAAACATTGGGCCGACAGTCACCCAGTATACTTTAAAACCGGCTGAAGGAATAAAACTATCTAAAATCACAGCTCTGTCTAACGATTTGGCGCTATCTTTAGCTTCTCATCCTATTAGGATTGAAGCTCCTGTTCCCGGGAAAAGCTTGGTGGGGATTGAGGTCCCCAATAAAGTAAGAGCTCAAATCCGACTGAGAGAATTAATCGCAAACCCCAATTTTCAGAATTCTCGGTCAAATCTTATGTTTGTTTTGGGCAGAGACGTTTCCGGATTTCCCGCTTATGCTGACCTGGCTCGCATGCCCCACCTTTTAGTTGCCGGTTCAACCGGTACAGGTAAAACCATTTTTTTGAACAGTTTTATTTTAAGTTTTCTTTATAGAAATTCTCCAGAAATCTTAAGATTAATTTTGATTGATCCGAAAAGAGTTGAATTTCCGGTTTACAACGAACTGCCCCATCTTCTTTGTCCGGTTATTTTTGATTCCCAAAAAGCAGTGTCTGCTTTGAAGTGGTTGATTTCAGAAATGGAAAGACGATTTGAGGTTTTAGCCGAAGCTAAAGCCAGAGATATCTCCAGCTTTAATGAAACAGCAATAACAAGAAAAGAATCACCTTTGCCATATATTATTTTAATCATTGATGAATTAGCCGATTTAATGGCTGCTCGGGGAAAAGAAATGGAGGCGGGAATCGTAAGATTGGCCCAAATGGCTCGGGCGGTAGGTATTCATTTGGTAGTAGCCACCCAAAGGCCATCGGTTGAAGTAATTACAGGCTTGATTAAAGCCAATATCACTTCTCGAATTACCTTTCAAGTTGCCTCCCAAGTTGATTCAAGGACAGTTTTAGACATGGCTGGGGCGGAAAAATTATTAGGACAAGGAGACCTTCTTTTCATCTCAGCTGAAATTACAAAACCAAGGAGAATGCAGGGAGCTTACACCTCAGAAAAGGAAGTAAGAAAAGTGGCCAATTGGATAAAATCAAAAATTAAGAACCAGATGCCTGAGGAAGAAATTTTAGAAAATCATCTCTCCGAAGATTTAGAAAAAACCTTGGAGGCGCCCGAAAGCGACTTAGAATATCTTTATGGTGGCGATGATCCCTTGTATGAAGAGGCAAAAAAGGTAGTTCTTTTTGCTAAAAAAGCTTCATCTTCTTTATTGCAGCGGAGATTAAGAATCGGCTATGCCAGGGCAGCCAGACTAATTGATATGTTAGAAGAAAGAGGAGTGGTAGGTCCCGGAGAAGGAGCAAAACCGCGAGAAGTATATTTTAATAACGAAGAAGAAAATGAAGATTGGAAAAAAGTTTAAAATTGTAATAAAATTATAATATATTATCATCTTTAAATAACTATGAAAAAAAAGACAACTGAAGAAAAAAAATATTTAGAAGAGGCAGTTGAAGAAATTAAGCAAAGGTTTGGCGAAGGAGCAATAATGAAATTAAGAGAGGTTAGGTCAGTGAATGTTGATGTCATCCCCACGGGTTCCATTTCCTTGGACATGGCTTTAGGAGTGGGGGGGGTGCCTCGGGGAAGAGTGATTGAGATTTTTGGGCCCGAATCTTCGGGAAAAACTACTCTTGCTCTTCATATTTTAGCTGAAGCTCAAAAAAAAGGAGGAGTTGGCGCTTTCGTTGATGCTGAACATGCTTTAGACCCTGATTATGCTAAAAAAATCGGAGTTAATATAGAAGATTTACTGATTTCTCAACCCGACTCTGGCGAACAAGCATTGCAGATTGTTGAAACTTTGGTAAAGTCGGGAGAAATCGATGTGATTGTGGTTGATTCGGTAGCTGCTTTGACGCCGAAAGCCGAAATTGAGGGCGAAATGGGGGAATTTCAAATCGGCCTTCAGGCAAGATTAATGAGTCAGGCCTTGAGAAAGCTTTCGGGCGTTATTTCAAAGACCAAAACCGTGGTTATCTTTTTAAATCAAACCAGAATGAAGATTGGGATAATGTTTGGAAATCCGGAAACAACCCCGGGTGGTTTAGCTTTAAAATTTTATGCTTCAGTCAGAATTGATTTAAGAAGAACAGCTCAAATAAAAAAAGGAGAAGAAATTATCGGCAACAGAGTCAAAGCTAAAATAGTCAAAAATAAAGTTGCTGCCCCCTTTAAAACGACAGAATTTGATATTTACTATAACGAAGGAATCTCATATTTAACCGACCTGATAAATATCGGTATAAAATACGAAATTCTTAAAAAATCAGGAAGCTGGATTTGTTTTGAGGATTTAAAAATCGGGCAAGGAATGGAGGCGGCTAAAGATTTCCTTAAAGAAAATCCGGAGATATTTAAAAAAATTAAAAAAGTAGTTCTCGAAAAGATTTAACAGAAAAAACCGCCCCTTAAAGGGGTAGTTTTTTTATTTTGATTTATTTATTTCCGAAGGAATCAAGGTTCTCCGATAAAATGGAGGTTCTTGGCCGAGAATCAAGGTTCTCCGATAAAATCGGAGGTTCTTATTTTATAGTATATGGAAGCAATCCTAAGTATCTGGCTCTTTTTATAGCTTGAGCTAATTTCCTTTGGTGTTTGGAACAAGCCTTTGTCTTTTTTTTGGATTTAATTTTAGCCAAACCAGAAATAAATCTAGTTAAAAGGCCAGTATCTTTAAAGTCAATCTCTATAATATTTCTTTGACAAAAAAAACAATTCATATAGAAATTTTAAATTTCTAAAAAGGTATGTCCTTTAAATCTATTTCTTCTTCTTCAATAACTGGAATTTCCTCTTTTGGTGTTTCAGGGGGAGCGACTTTTCCGGCTGATTTCGGACCCATTTGCAATCTTTCAGCAATGATTTCAGTTCTGTATCGAGATTGGCCGTCCTGACCTTGCCAGGTTCTGGTTCTTAATCTTCCCTCAATCATAGCAAGAGAACCTTTGGTTAAAAACTGGCTTACTATATCAGCTAATCTGCCAAAAGCGACAATGTTATGGAAATCCGTTTGCTGCTGTTTTTGTCCCGATTTGTCAACAAAAAATCTGTCGGTTGCCAATCCGAAATTTACAACTGACTGTCCGCTTGGCAAAGCTTTTGATTCTGGGTCGCGGGTTAGCCTACCAATTAAAAAAACTTTATTAAGATTCACCCCGTTAGAAGTCTGTCTTTATATGACAGAAAGAGTCAATTTCAGACAGCTTCATTATTATGTAATACCCCGTTTATCAGGTGCAGAAAAAAATTTGTAAATTTTTTTCTGCCAAGGACTTCTAACGGGGTTCATTATCTATGTTCCTAATATTTCTTCGAGTTTTTGTTCAATTTCTTTTAATTCGACCTTTTTCGGCTTTATTATCTTTGAAGGTTTTTTAATCAAAACCTCAGTAGTTTTTTTAGTTATTTTTTTAGTGATAAGTAAAAATCGAAGGATATTTTCCTCTGTTTTTAATTCTCGTTCAATCTCTATTAATTTATCTGGACTTAACTGAAAGTTTAAAGACGATAAATAAGCTTCTGATTTTTTTTTAATCGGATAAGCTAATTTTTTCTTGGTTGGTTCGTTTGTGCTAACCAAAACGCCTCCTTTATTTTCAATCAAAGAAACTATCTTTTCTTGAAAAGACTTTAATTCTGTTTCAGATAAATCAGGCGATATTAAATAAGTTAATTCGTATAATTTCATAGCGATTCAGATTTAAACGCTTCCTATAACGGGCTCTTACCCGATATATTGAGCAAAGCTTATTATAAGTTTAAAATTTACAAAATTTTAAATTTTAAATTCAATTACATCACCATCTTGGACTATGTAATCATGTCCCACGGTTTTAAGAATGCCTTTTTCTTTAGCTATTTTCCAGCTGCCGGCTTCAACTAACGATTTCCAAGGAATTACTTCAGCCCGAATAAACTTTTTTCAAAATCAGAATGAACCACGCCGCCAGCCTGGGGAGCTTTGGAATTTCTGATTATCGTCCAAGCCCTTGTTTCTTTTCCGCCAGCTACCGTATAAAAAGTAATTAAATCAAGAATATTGTAGCAGCTTAAAATTAATTGGTCAAGTTGGGATTTTAATCCAAGTTCTTTTGCTTCTTCTTCTGATAGTTCTGAAAGTTCTTTTTCTTCTTTTAAATTCAGCACCAAGTGTTTAGAATTTGTCTTGAAAGACGTTCCTTTTCCATTAGTATTTAAGATGTAGAAAGATTGGTTTTGCCGTTAAAAACTGGAATTCTTTAATTTCTTCTTTTTCTTCTTCATTTAAATTAAGCTCAGAAATCATTTTTCCTTGAGATACAAACTCTTTCATTTTTTTGAAAAATTCTATTTTTTTTAGAATAATTTTATCTTTTGACTTAGCTTCCTTTTCAAATTTTTGAATCAAATTATCTAACATTTCCAAATCCTTCATTAAAAGTTCAACCCCTACTATTTCCATTTCTTTTTCAGGATTAATTTCCCCAAGAACATTTTCAACTTCAGAATCATTAAAAGCCCTGACTACTTCTAAAATAGCATTACAATTTCTGATTTGAGCTAAAAATTGATTGCCCAAACCTTCGCCTTTGTGGGCGCCCTTAACTAATCCCGCAATATCAACAAATTCAATTATAGTCGGAGTTATTTTTTCGGGTTTTATAATTTCAGCAATTTTATCTAATCTTTCATCGGGAACGTGAACTACACCGACATTGGGATGAATAGTAGTAAAAGGATAGGCAGCGATATCCACCGGCTTTTTAGTTAAGGCCTTAAATAAAGTAGACTTCCCTACATTTGGAAACCCGACAATACCTACTGAAAAAGACATATAAGTATGATACAATATTTTTATATGAAAATTAATCCTCATATTTTTATAACTTATGATATTCACGGAAAATATCCAGACGATTTAAATGAAAAATTGCTTATGAAATTACCAAAGTTTATGAGAATTGATCCTTTGGCTAAAAAAATAGTTGTTGCTCGAGATGCCCGTTTAAGTTCTCCTTCTTTAGCAAAAGTAATCGTTGAGGCCTTAGTTGAAACTGGTAAAGAGGTGGTTGACATTGGAATATCTCCTGATCCCTTATTTTATTTTTCGATTTTTCACTTTCATTTTGATGGTGGGATTATGATAAGTGGTTCTCATAACCCTAAAGAATATAACGGATTAACCATTCATGTCCGAAGACCGGGTAAAGATATTTCAGCAGATATAATCGGAGAAGATTTAGAAAAAATAAAACAAATATTGCGAAAGATGAAAAATTGGAGAAAATTTACCATCTACAAGGAAATATAATCAATCTTAATCAGCCATGATTAATTAATTATTTGATAATGAATTATCTAAAGCCGCCTTTAAAAATCATTATTGATTCAGGTAATGGAGCCTGTGGTTATCTTCCTGAAAAAGTTTTCAAAAAACTCGGCTGTAAAATAAAAACAATTTACGGCGAATTTGATGGTAATTTCCCTCATCATTTACCTGATCCTTATGAAGTAGAAAATATTCAAGACATTAGAAAAGAGGTTTTAAAAGAAAAAGCCGATTTAACGCTTTTGATGGCTATGGAGATAGGGTTGCCATAATTGATAATCAAGGAAGACGGTGGAAGGCGATTTCTTCTTTTAACTCTTCCTTGCAAACTCTTCAAATGAAAAAAGGCCCAATTGCTCACGATATGAGGGTTTCTAAAGCTTTTTTAGATGAGATGAAAAAACAAGGAGTAAAAACCCATTTTTCTATTTCTCATCATATGCGGTTATCAATAAAATTTTAGAAACTAATGCTGTTTTTGGAGGCGAAGTTACCCTCATTTTTACTTTCCCCTTGATTATTATCTCTACGATGATGCTATTTTCGCTGCTCTTAAATTGGCAGAAATTGCTTCTCAAAAAGAAGATTTCGCTAAATACATTGATGAGTTACCTCGTTATTGTACCAGTCCAGAAGTATTTATAGATACAACTGATGAGGAAAAGCTTAAAATTATCGAGAGTTTACAAAAATATTTAAAAGAAAATAATTATGATTTTATTGACGTTGATGGGGCAAGAATTAATTTCCCTAATGGTTGGGCTTTGGCTCGCGCAGCCAATACCACTCCAATTATAAAGTGTCGTTTTGAAGGAGATACTAAAGAAGATTTAATTGAAATTGAGAAAAAAGCATTAGAAATTTTTAAAAAAGTAGGAATTCCGCATAACAAATAAGACCTATCAGGAATTGGTCTTTCAGTTGACAAAAATAATAGAGATTATATCAACCCCATTTTTTTTCTAACTTCTTCCATTGTTGATTGGGCGATAGTTTGAGCTCTTTTTCTTCCTTGTTCTAAAATTTCTTTGATATAAACTTCTCTTTGGAGAAGTTCTTTTCTTTTTCTGCGAAAAGGTTCCAAAGAGTTTATTAAAAGTTTAGCCAAAGATTTTTTGAATTCTTGATAACCTTTACCTTTGAACTTTTTTTCAATCTCCTTTATTTCCTTTTCTGAAAAAAGACTATAAATTACCAATAAATTGGATATGCCCGGCTTTTTTTCCGGATTATATTTTATTTCTTTTCCGGGATCGGTAACAGCCGTCATTATTTTCTTTTCAATAACGTCCGGCTCATCAAAAATTGAAAGATAACTCTGAGGACCCAAAGATTTTGACATTTTTTTCTTAGGATTATTCAAGGCCATAATTTTAGCCCCGATTTTTTGGAGCTTTGTTTTAGGTTCTGGAAAAGTTTGACCGAATGTTTTATTAAATTTTCTGGCTATGGTTCTGGCTAATTCTACGTGTTGCTGCTGGTCCATTCCCACCGGAACAAGGTCAGTTTTATATAAAAGAATGTCAGCTGCCATTAAAATCGGATAATTTAAAATTCCAGCCCCGGCTTTTTCTTTAAATTGTTTTGATTTTTCTTTATATTGGGTCATTCTTAACAAATCTCCGATTGGCGTTATTGTTCCTAAAAGCCAGGTTAATTCGGCATGTTCTTTAACTTCAGATTGGACAAAAAGAAGAGATTTTTCCGGGTTAATTCCAGCTGCCAAATAACAAATAGCAGCATCTAAAATATTTTTTTGGAGTTCTGAGGGCCGATAGGGAATAGTAATAGAATGTAAATCAACAATAGGAAAAATACAGTCAGCTTTTTCCTGGAGTTCTAACCACTGTTTTATTGCTCCCAAATAGTTGCCTATATGGATTGCGCCTGTTGGTTGAATGCCGCTAAAAACTCGCATATTAATTCGAGCTCCGCGAGAATCAAGGTTCTGCGGGGCAGGCTTTTTATACTTCTATTACCACAGGTAAAATTATAGGACGACGTTGTGTTTTAGAAAATAGAAATTGACCAATTTTATTTCTAATTTCATCTTTAATATAACTCCAGTTTACCGCTCCTCCGGAACCGGCTGCTCGGTCAACGATTTCTATTACTTTTTTTCGGGTATCTCTCAGTAATTCTTTTGATTCCCTTAAATAAACAAATCCTCTTGATATTATATCAGGTGAACCCCTTACCTTTCCAGCCAATCTATCCACA
Organism: Candidatus Nealsoniibacteriota bacterium; assembly: GCA_963820485.1. GTDB lineage: Bacteria > Patescibacteriota > Minisyncoccia > Minisyncoccales > JBGOYX01 > JBGOYX01. Next base: position 20,958 of record CAWFZW010000001.1, on the reverse strand, counting down.
ATAACCACAATGACAAACATCCCATCTTTAGATAATTGTTGTCTGTCTCTCAAAACTATTTCTCCCACATCACCAATGCCTAAACCATCTACCATTACGTAATTTGCGGGGATGAATTCTTTTTCAAGATAAATTTGGTGTTTTGTTAAATTAATAATTTTGCCGTTTTCGGCCACTATAATATTTCTTTCGGGAATTCCTTCAAATTTAGCAATTTCAGCTGCCGCTATTAACATTGAGTATTGGCCGTGAATTGGCAGAAAGAATTTCGGCCTCATAATTTTTATCATTTCCTTTATTTCTTCTTTTTGAGCATGGCCGCCGGCATGAATATCCATCATTTTATAATGGAAAACTTTTGCTTTTTGGCGTAAAATCTCATCTTTCATAATTTGAACCGTTCTTTCATTTCCGGGAATGACTGAAGAGGAAAAAATTACCGTATCCCCGCGTTTTAATTTAATAAAAGGATGTTCTTTGTTCGCCACTCTCATTAAAACAGCTTCAGGCTCTCCCTGGGCTCCGGTACATAAAATCGTGATTTTAGAATCGGGATAATCTCCAATTTCTTTTGTCTGAATAAGGGTTCCTTTCTTGGATTTTATATAGCCAAATTTTTTGCAGATTTCAACGTTACTTTTCATTGAATATCCTTCAAGACAAACTTTTCTTCCGTATTTTTCTGAAAGAGAAATAATTTGTTGAATTCTGTTTATCAAAGAAGCAAAAGTGGCGGCGATAATTCGGCCTGGTGCCTTTTTAAAAATCTCTTCCAAATTTTTTTCAATTGTTTTTTCAGAAAGCGAATGACCTTCTTCTTCTGCGCCGGTTGAGTCCGTCATTAAAAGTAGAATTTTTCTTTTTGAAATATTTTGAAGTTTTTGAAAATTAGTCGGCAAATCATTGACCGGATTATGGTCAAATTTAAAATCTGAAGTGTGTAAGATATTGCCAACAGGCGTAGCAATAATCAGACCTAAATTATCAGAAATATTATGATTTTGCCTGAAAAACTCAATCCGAAAAGGTCCTAAATTAACTATTGAACCATCTTTGACTTCAGCAATATCTAATTTTGGCTGGTGGGGAAATTCTTCTTGTCTTTTTAGAATTATTGCTCGAGTTAGAGGGGAGGCAAAAATTTCCAATCGGGGATGCCAGATTTTTTCAATTAAATAAGGAACAGCTCCGATATGGTCGTAATGGCCGTGAGTAAAAACTATGCCCAAAATATTTTTAGGGTCTTGTCTAAGGTGAGAGAATGTGGTGTGCGAGTTGGAGTTAGAATTAGAACGATTTAAAAATTTCCCTTTTAAATACTCAATATTTGGAATGATATAATCAATTCCCGGCATATCCTCTTCCGGCATCCGAAAACCCATATCAATAATTAAAACCCTTCTTTGATATTCAAGAAGCATCATATTCCGGCCAACCTCGCCAAGCCCGCCAAGAGGAATAATCCGGAGATTATTAAATTTTTTAAACTTTTCCATGGTGCCCAGGGGGAGATTCGAACTCCCAAGCCTTTCGGCACTAGCTCCTGAAGCTAGTGTGTCTACCAGTTTCACCACCTGGGCAAATTTAATTTTTCAAAAAATCTAAATTTTTAGGTAATTTTTTAAGAGGTTTTTTAAAGCGTAATTTTGGAACTCTACTATAATTTTTGTTTTTAATCCAACCAGATTTCGTAAAGTAATAGCACATTCCCTCCATTTTTTCAACAAAATTATAAACATTTTTACAGTTTTCTATTGCCCAGTCACTTTCTTTTAGTTCATTTTTTTTGGAAGGATTAATCGTGATGTGTCCGTACCCCTCGGGAACTATAATGGATTCACCTTTTTTAGCTCTGACGGCGTAAACGTCTAGGATTTTATCTTTTTTGCGTTTTTGGAGTAAGATAAATTGCCTCGCCTTTCAAAACGGTATAAACCTCTTTGAATTTTCCTTGAATGGTCATGTCCCTTAGTTTTTGCAAATTCTTTTCCCAACATCCTGGACGAAATAACCGTAATATCGTATCTTAAACCGTTTTTCTTCTTTACCTCCCGATACATATAATAAAGCGGAAAATTAGGAGTAGTTTTTAACCATTTCTTATCGTAAACTACGTTTTCCATATCGTATAAGAAACGAATATCAGCTTTTCTTTTTTTTGTTTCCTGTTTTCTAATCTTTGACATTATTCCCATACTCTTTTAGTTTTTAAATGCCAATTTTCTATACCGATGAATCTTTTTGAGGGGTCAGTAATTATTTTTACATTGATTCCTTTAATTTTTTGGGAAGCAAAATAAATATAATCCGTGCTATATAAAAATACTGCAGGCGTATCTTCAATTAAAATATCTTGGAATTTTTCTAAATCTTCTTTTCTTTTAGTTTCATCTAAAGTTTGCCGTGCTTCTTCTAATAATTTATCCGCATCTTTATTTTCATATAAAGCCAAATTTAACCCAGGGTCTTTTTTTTGAGAGGAATGCCAGAAAGGAAAAGGGTCTGGAATAGAACCTAAAATTTCTCCAAATAAAAGCAGATCGTATTCCCTCTTCTTTATAGTATCTTCAATTTTTGAAGAATCAATTTTTTGAATTTCAATTTCTATTCCAATTTTTTGCCATTGTTCTTTTAAAAGAGAAGCAACATCTAATAGGGTTGGTTGGTCAACGGTCGTAAGAAAGAATTTGAGAAAAATTTCTTCATCACCGGGCTTAAAACAAATTTCATTTAATTTCTTTCTGGTTGTACTGCCGACAGTACCAGTTCCTTTAATATCTATATATTTTTCTTGAAATTTAATTACCGCTTCCTTTGTTTTTTCTCCAAAAACGCCGGTGATTTGAGCTTCGGGATAAATTTCAGGAAGCTGCGATAGACATTTCTGGAGTTCTTCCACTTCTTTGCCTTTTGACCCGACTTTTAAGGTGCTTTTAAATTGGAAAGCCGCTTCTTTCTTTATTACCCTTTTTCTTATTCCATTTTCAGTTGCGACAAATCCGGCTTTATCCAAAAGCTCTTTGGCTTTTTCTATATTAAAATCATATGTTTCAGACGGATTATTAAATCCATAAAGTTCCGGAAAAATCGGAGAATCTATAATCTTTCCTTGATTTAAAAATACTTTTTCCAGAATTTCTTTTTTATTGGTTCCGTAATTAAAAGCCTGTCTTATTTCTTTTTCGTCTAAAATTTTAGGTTCGCCAGCTGGCGGATTTGGATTTAAAAAAACACTAAAATATCTGGGCAAAAAAAGATGGTAATCTGAAAATCCTTTTCCTTCAAAAATAGAATAATTTTTTACCGAAGTTAGATTAAAGCCCTGAATTTCGCCTCCTTTTGCCGCTTTTATCAAATTATCCTCATTTTTAAAAAAACGGAAAGAAATTTGATTCAAGTAAGGAACTTTCCCGTAATATCTTGGATTTTTAACTAAATCAGCCAAAGTTACTGCTCCCGATTCATCTTGTTTTATCTCTTTCACCTTAAAAGGGCCGGAACCTATTGGTCTCAAATTATAGACCGATAAAGAAAAATTTTCCGGCGAAATATTTTGCCAGATATGTTTTGGTAAAATTTTAAGAGTGGTAGTTTCAAGAAAGGAAATATAAGGGTCTTTTAATTTAAAAAGCAAAACTTTATCTGATATTTTTTCTGTTTCTACTCCCAACCAACTAACTCTTAAAGGGCTTTTATAATCAGGATTTTGGATTGTGTTTACGGTAAAAATTATGTCATCGGTAGTTAATGGTTTTCCATCCTGCCAAAAAATATCATCTTTTAAATCAAATTCGTATACCTTTCCATCTTCCGAGATTTTAGGAGAACTTTTGGCTAAATCAGGGATTATTTTACCTTCTTCATCGTATTTCATTAAACCAGAATAAATTAATTCAGTTAAATCGTGGTCGGTGTCAGAATTAGCAAGTATTGGATTAATAAAGCGGGGGGCGCGAGAAACATCTGTATTAATTCCTTCAATTAAAACCCCGCCATCAGCGGCAATTATTTTAGTGTTCTTAAAATAAAAATTTATAAATAAAAAAATAGAAGAACAAAGAAATAGAAATAAAAAAACAAAAAAAGTAATCTTTTCTTTTTTATTTAAAACGCGAAAAAATTGCCTCCATTGAGATTTGGAAGGCCATTTTTTAAAAGGAATTAAAAAAGACTTTAAATTTGAGAAAGAAAATTGCATTTACCCCGTAGTAAAACTTTTGATTTTTAAACTTTTACTTAAGAGAATATTCTTTTTTCCTTTCTAAACCTCGTAGATAAGTCTTTGTTATACTACGGGGTTTAGAAAATTAGATTCAATATAGCCAAAACAATAAAGAGTCCGCCGCAAACAACAGTTGCCCAAAAAATTTTTTTCTGGATACCTCGACGATTAGCGTAAAAACCGCCCTCCCCGCCACCAAAAGCTGAACCTAAAGCTTGTCCTCTTTGTTGCAAAAGAATAAAGATAATTAAAAATACAGCAACTACAATTTGAGCAATTGGTAAATATTGTTGCATATTATAATAAGCGAAGCGTTCAAGGTTCTCCGATTTTATCGGAGGTTCTTAATTTTCAGTTATGTTTTTCTTTTTCTGAGCGTAAAAACCTAAAAAATAATGTAATAACCAAACAATCAAAGTTGACCAAAAGAGAGGTACTATTCCTCTAATGTCTAATTCTGGAAAAAAAATATCCACTGCCCACAAGACCCCCATATTAATTATTAAGCCAAAAAGTCCAAGGGTTATTATTCTTAAGGGCAGAGTGATTAGATTTAAAATTGGTTTTATAAAAAAATTAATTAATCCTAAAAAACAGCCTGCTAACACCAAATCCTTTATTTCTCCGCTGAATTGGATGCCAGGGACAAATTTAATGGCTAACCAAAGACCTAAAATCCCACCTATAATATGAAAAATTAGACGAGTCACAATTAATTAATCTTATCACTATTTTAAACCCAAGTCAATCTCTCTCAATTTCAAATGATATTTTCGAGCAAAACGGTGAGCTTCGTCTCTAAGCTGTAAAATCAAATTAAAAATATCTCTTGGTAACATCTTTAGTAAAAATGGTTTTTTCTTTCCTTTAATATACAGCTCATTTTTTTTCTTAGCCAAAGCAACAGCAGGAATTACTAATTGTTGATTGTTGATTGTTGATTGGGCGGCGTTAAATTGCGCTTTTCCGCCGTCAATTAAAATCAGGTCGGGCAGCCCCCATTCTAAATGTTTGAATCTGCGGTTTAATATTTCTTTAATCATAGCTATATCGTCTGGTTTCCCCTGCATTTTGAGTTTAAACTTGCGGTAAAAATTTTTAGCCGGCTTTCCATTAATAAATGTCACCATTGAACCCGTAGCTTCTTTTCCTTGAATATTTGACACATCGTAGGCCTCGATTCGAGAAATCTTTCCCTTAACTCTGATGATTTTTTGTAATAGCCGTTGAATTTCGGACCAATTTTTATTTTGGATGATTTCTGCTGTTTCAAAAATTTTAGAGTGAGCTAAAACCTTTTTTAAATAAGCAATTTGGTCTCTGATTTTCGCTGCTTTTTCAAAATTTCGGATTTTTGAGGAATCTTTCATCTCTTTTTTTAATTCTTTTAAAACTTGGATTTTCTTCCCCTGTAAAATTTTTATTATGTTCTTAATATTTTTTTGAGAAGTTTTTTTAATTTCAATTTCTAAATTAGGGATCTGTTCGGCTAATCTCGATTTTAAGAGACAAGGAGCCGGACATCTTCTTAGTTGATACCAAAGACAAGGTCGTTTCGGAAGTTTGTCGCAGCTTCGGTAGGGAAAGACCTTTCTCAAGATTTTTAGAGTTTCTTTTAATGCTTTTCCATCAACAAAAGGACCGATGTAATCAATTTTCAATTTAGTTTGGTGTGTCAAAAAAATTCTTGGGAAATCTTCTTTTGTTATGGCGACGAAGAAATAATTTTTGTCGTCTCGCCAGACAATATTGTATTTTGGCTGATATTTTTTGATTAAATTCGCTTCCAAAATTAAAGCTTCAATTTCCGAATCGGTTTTAATATAACCGATTTTAGAAACTTGATTCAAAAAAAGATTATCCCGATAGCCGGGTTGTTGGAAGTGATTTTTTAACCTTTCTCTAATATTGATGGCTTTACCAATATAAAGAATCTTTTTTTCACCTTTAAAACAATAAACTCCGCTTTCTGTCGGAAGTTTATTGATTTTTTCTTTTGATAAAAATTTAAAACTCATTCACGGCTCTATTATTTTAAACCAACTCCGCCACTTTTTCAATCTAAAAAGCATAAAGAAAAATCGGGGGCTTAACTCCCCGATTTTTCTTTAAAAAATCTATTTACTTTTTACTTAAACAATCCTTTTATTTTAGCTATTAAATCTGTTATTAAATCGGTAATCATTTTAACAACAGAAGCCAGTTGACTTTCTCTTTTTTGCGTTTCAAAACTGCTTCCTGCATTACACTTTCCTCCCGAACAACCGGTAGAACAGAATTTAGAATCATATTGGCAAAGATTGTTATTGCAATAATAATCAACAACGGTACTGCCGGAACATTTGTCGTTAAAAGTATATCCTGTACTATCGGTGCAATAGCCAGAAGTGTTGAAATTATGGCCATCAGAATCATAACAGCTTGTTGTCGGGGTTGGTGTAGCTGTACCACAATTTGCGTCACAGGTTGCTTTAGAATTTGTTACAAAACCATTCCATGCAGAGGAGCAACAATAGGGTGAAGATGCTGTAGCAGTATTAGATGTTCCACACTTGCAAGGCAACACTGAATTAGAATATTGACATGAAGAATATGCGCAGGTTGGCGTGGGGGTAGGGGTAGGAGTAGTATAACAACTTGCATCGCACATCGATTTTGAACTTGTTACAATACTGCTACCACCCTTCGCACAACAATAAGGTGTGGAAGATGCTGCAGTAATGCCTAATCCACATTACAAGGCAACACTGAATTAGAATATTGACATGAAGAATAGGCGCAGGTTGGCGTTGAAGTAGGAGTGGGAGTTGGTGTAGCTGTACCGCAATTCGCATCACAGGTTGCTTTAGAATTTGTTATAAAACCATTCCAGGCAGAAGCGCAACAATAGGGTGAAGAGGCTGTTGCGGTGTTAGACGTTCCACACTTGCAAGGTAGTACAGCATTAGAATATTGGCATAAAGAGTATGTGCAGGTTGGCGTAGGGGTTGGCGATGGAGTTGGAGTTGTTGAAACAATAGTGAAGTCTGCCGCATTACTCTTTCCATAGTCATTCATAACGCGGATTTGATATGTTCCCGTTCCTACCATTCCTACAAAAATACCACTTAATTGGAATTTTAAAAATGATCCGTCTGATGACTGCGTGAGGGGGCTACTAATAGATCCGGTTAGAACTCCATTTTTCAGAAACTCAATTATGATTCCAGATGGCTTCGTACTGAAAAGGTTATTACCATAAATTGTAATCATATCATTCGATGTGCCGGAAGTCGGATATACAGAGGTAATAGAAGGGGGGACCGAAGAAGAAAAAACACTGAAATAATTATTACTATAATCAGAATAAAAGATATTTTGAGATATTGCCACCACTTGGATTTTATACCAATTAGAGAGTGTAAAATTAGAGGGAATATTCCAAGAATATGAGCCAAGGTTACCCGCTAAATTGTAAGCAATATCATAAGAAACTGGATAATTAATATTACTATAATCTGTAACGCCAATATTTATTTTATCTGTACTTGTCATGCCCGTAGAATTCCAATATATATTATATGTTTTACCTCTTTCCAATGATTCTCCGCCATTTGGAGAAATAACAGTAATTGATTTTTCAGATACTTTTACTGTAAAGCCGTTAGATACGGCAGTAGAAGAAGCATTTTGAGAATCAGTGGCAAAAGCAGTTATGGTATAGGTTCCTGGAGTAGACCAGCTGTGAGATGCACTACATTCCCATGCTCCGTCTGACCTCGCAGAAGTTGCAACACAATTGCCGGTAGTTCCATCTCCCCAGGAAATTGAAAAACTAAGCTTAGTAGTTTCTTCAAGGTCGGTTGAGCTAAAATAATATACTAAACTTTTCCCAATACCTGTTTCGTAAGTACCGCCAATGGATGTACTACCGGGAGAATGGTTAGAAATCGAAGAAACAATACTAAAATAACCATCGGATTCATCATATATTGTTATTGGTGTAGGTACCGTAATTGAAGTATACTGAGTTTCAACTCTGATTTTAAAAGTTCCTTCACCCAGCGTCATACCCGATGAGATTGTCCAATTGTATAAACTTGTTTCTCCTAGTCTACAAGTTAAACCGGTCAGGATGGACTTATAATAAGGGCTTCTACTATCTTTCAAAGAAATATTAATAAGTTTACTTATTTGAGATCCACAATATATTTTGATTTGATAAGTACTGCCTGCTGTCAGTTTTTCTCCTCCATTAGGGGAAATTACTTTTACATATTCTGCTGGAGCGGGTGAAGTTGTTGGCGTTGGCGATGGGCTTACGTTTGGACCTACCGCCAATAAATTATTTAATTTAGCTCTTACACCGGTGCCAACAAAACCCGTACAATTAACATTATAGCCGACTATTTCTGAGATTTCGGTTTTATATTTATTGCAGAAACATTTAGCTCCGGCTAAAGTTGAAAGGCCGAAATAATTACTGGTGAATGAAGGGGAAAGACAACCTTCGTTAGCTAAAATAACTTTTAAATAAACCACATCAGTGCTGCGCGAGCCCAAGCTTAAGTTTTTTGTGAAAAGAAAATCATCTGGTATTCCCGTGTAAGCTTGACATTCGCCAGCTGCGCCTAATGCTACCATTATTGACAAACCAATAATGGTTAAAACAATTTTTTTGTTATTCATACTATTTTTTCTTTAGAGGGGTATTTTTGAAAACCATTTTTGAAAACCCCTTCTTAAAGCGTTAATTTATCTTAATTTATTCTGATACAAATAATATAATAGTCAAGTAAAGTTATTAACATTTATATTTGCGGTTGCCAAGAAAAATATTATAATGAATAAAACCAATAAAAAATAAAAATTTATGCAAAAAGGCATTTCTAAAATCTGGATTTTGGTTATAATAATCCTCGTTATCGGAGGGATTTTTGGGTGGCAGTATTACAAAAAAACGAAGACCTCTAATGCCAACCCAACTCCGGCGGCAACGCCATCTCCAACGTCTATTTCAGAACAAGCCGGATTAAACTATAAAAATATAATAAGCCAGATGTTTCCCGGAAAAGAATTTACCGAAGTCAAAGAAAAATATTTTAAAGACAAAGAAAACCTCACTTATTATATAGAAAACACTTTTGAGGATTATTTTATCAATTCAACGGAAAAAAGCTTGCTTGTCATTGTTCGAAGACCGACAGAAGAATTGACTCAGGTCGAAGGGCTTTATAATGCTTTTTTGGCCGTTTTTGATTTAAAAGGTGAAAATATTTTAACGGAAACATTTTTAATAAATGCTGATGAGGGGAAAATAACATTATATAACTGTAAATTGGGGACACTGATTCTTTTCACCGGAAGCACCACTTCTCAAGGTTGGGCTGACGGAGCGATTAGTTTGTATAAAGTAAATAATAAAAAATTTGAAAGAGTGTGGCCCGCCACAGAAGACCTTAACGGCGCTTGGGCGGATAGAATGGCGGACCCGAAAGAAGATAAAATTGAGGTATATGTTAGAAAAACGGAAATTGATTCTAATTTCGTTTGTCCGACAAAGTGTCTGGACGCTTCATCGGAAAACGTGACGCCCAATTATGTGTTTATATATTCATTTGATTTAAACTGGAACAAAGATACTTGTAGTTTTTAAAAAGTAAAATTTTTGAAGAATTTCAGCCCCGCCCTTCGCATACGAAAGGCGGGGCTTTTTGGTATTTATTCCATAGACAACTTTATTGTTCTATGGGGTTGAAAAAATTTTACATTTGGAGTATAGCAAACGGGGCTTGATATATCGCAAGCCTTTGCGCTATAATATCAAACTATGTTAACCGAGAATTTCATCAAAATCCGCGGAGCGAGAGTCCACAATCTTAAGAATATCAGCGTTGATATCCCAAAAAATAAACTGGTAGTGATTACTGGAATTTCAGGTTCCGGAAAATCCTCTTTAGCTTTTGATACTTTGTATGCCGAAGGTCAAAGACGCTATGTGGAATCTTTATCTGCTTATGCCCGGCAATTTTTGGGAGTAATGGACAAACCCGACGTTGATAAAATTGAAGGAATTTCTCCGGCTATTTCCATTGACCAAAGAAAAGCCAGTCATAATCCTCGCTCAACCGTGGGAACTATCACGGAGATATATGATTATCTCCGTCTTTTATTTGCCAGAATTGGAAAACCCCATTGTCCAAAATGCGGAAAAGTTGTAACAAGTCAAACAATAGATCAAATTACAGAACAGATTCTAAATCCGCCAGCTGGCAAAGTAAAACCCAGCACTAGAGCAAAGCTCAGTGCTGGACCAGTCCCGCACCGAAACAAAGTTTCTGGTGCGGGGAATTCAGAAATAACAATTTTAGGACCGGTTATTCGCGGAAAAAAAGGAGAACATCACGGAGTTTTAGAAGAAATCCAGAGAGCGGGTTTTGTCAGGGTTAGAATTGACGGCATAATTTATCGGATTGAGGAAGCTTTGGAAAGAATTTTAGACAGAAAGCAAAAACACGATATTGAAGTGGTGGTTGATAGATTGGTTATTGATAAATATTTGGATAAAACAAGATTAGTTGATTCAATTGAAACAGCTTTGAAGCTTGGCAAAGGAATAGTTATTATTAGTCAAAACCTAAACGCTAAAAAATTAAAAAACAATGATTTAATTTTTAGCGAACATTTCGCTTGCGAAGAGTGCGGGATTTCTTTATCGGAATTAGAGCCCCGACTTTTTTCTTTTAATTCTCCCTATGGCGCTTGTCCGGCTTGTCAGGGTTTGGGCGAAAAACTGGAAGTTGACCCAAAACTTGTAATTCCTAACCAAAATTTATCAATTGCCGAAGGCGCAATTTTCCCCTGGGCTCACGCTTCCCATAAAGTCGGCAGGCAGGGATTTTTTTGGTGGCAATTAAAAGAATTGGCAGAGTTAGAAAATATTGATTTATATGCTCCGGTTAAAAATTTACCCAAAGAAAAAATTAATTTGATTTTATACGGTTCGGGCACCTTGGAAGGAATTATTCCTTGGTTGGAAAGAAGATATCACGAAACCGATTCAGAATATACCAGAGAAGAAATTGAGCAATACATGGTTGAGAAAAAATGCGAAAAATGCCAAGGAAAAAGGTTAAAACCGGAAGTGCTGGCAGTAACGGTAGCTGAAAAGTCAATTGATAAAATTGTAGAGATGCAGATTGACAAAGTTAAAGAATTTTTTGAAAAAATTTCTTTAAAAGAAAACGAAAAGAAAATAGTTTTGCCCATCACAAAAGAAATAATAAACAGGTTGCAATTTTTAATTGACGTCGGTTTGGATTATTTAACCTTGGATAGAAAGGCTGCTACTTTGGCTGGCGGAGAAGAACAAAGAATAAGATTGGCCACTCAAATTGGCTCAAAATTAACCGGCGTCTTGTATATTTTAGATGAACCCTCAATCGGTCTTCACCCGAGAGACCAAGGGAAATTAATTGAAACTTTAAAAAAATTAAGAGACTTGGGAAACAGCGTTGTTGTTGTTGAACACGACCCCCAAACAATTAAAGCCGCCGACTGGGTGATCGATGTCGGGCCCGGGGCCGGAAAGCACGGCGGCAAAATAATTTTTGAAGGAACTCAGAAAGAATTATTAAAAAGTCATACTTTGACCGGTGATTATTTATCTGGAAGGAAGAAAGTCATGATTGAAAAAATAAAAAGTTCCGCTTCCGCTAAAACCACAGCAGGGAAACAAAATTATTTAATAATTAAAAAAGCGGCTGAACATAATTTAAAAAACATTGATGTCAAAATTCCTTTGGGGGAATTCGTTTGTATTACAGGAGTTTCAGGGTCGGGGAAATCATCTTTGATGAATGATATTTTAGCCAAAGCTCTGTTGAGAAAATTTTATAGCCGTGGAACGGATATATCGGGCTATGCCCGCTATAAAGCAAAAGAAGAACCGGGAAAATATGAAGATATTTTAGGAATAGAATTTTTGAACAAAGTGGCTTTAGTTGACCAATCGCCGATTGGCAGAACGCCGAGGTCAAATCCCGCAACTTATACCGGCGCTTTTTCATATATTAGAGACCTTTTTTCAAAAACAAAAGAAGCCAGAATTCGGGGATACCAACCTGGTCGCTTTTCTTTTAATGTTAAAGGCGGCAGATGCGAGGCATGTGAAGGTCAAGGAGTGAAGAAAATTGAAATGTATTTTTTGCCGGATGTTTATGTTGAGTGCCAAGAATGCAAAGGAAAAAGATTTAACAAAGAAACTTTATCAATTGAATACAGGGGGAAAAATATTTCTCAAGTTTTGGAAATGACGGTTGAAGAAGCTCTGGAATTTTTCAAAAATATCCCCGGACTTTTTCAAAAGTTAAAAACTTTAAAAGAGGTCGGCTTGGGATATCTTCAAATCGGCCAGCCTGCTCCTTCTTTATCCGGGGGAGAAGCTCAAAGAGTAAAATTAGCCACCGAGCTTTCCAAAAAAGCAACCGGCAAAACATTATATATTTTAGACGAACCGACCACCGGTCTTCATCCGGACGATATTAAAAAATTGGTTTTTGTTTTGAAAAGCTTGGTTGAAAAAGGAAATACGGTTTTAGTTATAGAACACAACTTGGATGTTATAAAAAATGCCGACTGGATTTTAGATTTAGGACCCGAAGGAGGGGAGAAAGGCGGCTATATTGTGGCCGAAGGAACTCCAAAAGAAATAGCAGCCGCAAAGAGAAGTTATACTGGAATATATTTAAAGAGGGCATTCTAGTTGACAAAAATTTTAAAAGAGATATATTATTATATCAATTAGTTCTTTAAATTTATTATCTGTAATTTGTAGCCGTAGCCAAAAGCTCTTGTTTCAATTGAGGATTTCTGGCTATGGCTACAGAAGTAGCCCGCTAGCAAAGGAGGAAAAACGATGGATAATATCATCGGCGCAGATGCGGCCAAGTTGGCTGGTCTGCAAATTGATTTGCTGCAAAAGCTTCGCAGCAAACAGGTAACGGTTGCTCAACTCGAACAATTCCTTAATCTAACGAGGGCAGAAAGGAGCTTATCGCTTCATGAACTGGCTTTACGTGCCAAGAAAAAAGGCGTTATCAGTATCGACCGTACTAAGCCATTTAATACTGCTGGGTTTTTCATTAATCAACCTGCCGAGGTTGAAGAACACGGTGTTACACCGGATGTAGTAGATCTCACTAAAATTCGATTGGTGCACATGTTAAAACCCGGCGAACGGTACATCAAGGGATATAAAATGATGGATCGTTTGAAGAATTTTGGCTCTGTTCTTTTGGATTTCGGTGTTTTTCTGACTCTTTATGAAAATCAACGGTTAATCCCGGAATCCTGGAAACAAGGGGGAGATCGCGACCTCAGCATCTTTTTTAATGGTACCATTATTCGATGTGCAGATGGTCATCGTCACATTTTTGGTCTAGCTTTTATAACCAATACTGGTAGTAGTTGGTGTTGGACCGAATGTCGGCTTGATGGAAAATTCTCTGCAAACGATCTTTCCGCAGTTCTTTCCTTCTAATTTAGCTGAAGATTGTAAATAACCGAACATAGATTGTTAAAGCCCTCTTTCGCTTGCGATTGAGGGCTTATTAATTTAATAAATTTAATTTATAAAAATACTTGACAGCGTTTTCTTATTTTTCTAATATTAAAAAGTAGAAATTAGCACTCAACCCATTCGACTGCTAATTCAGGTTTACCCTGAGCTTGTCGGGGTAAAAGGTCGTAACTGCTAAAAATAAATTAAATAAAAAATATGCAAATCAAACCATTATCAGACCATATTCTTATTGAGCCGATTAAAGAAGAAGAAAAAACCAAATCGGGTATTTTACTTCCTGAAACGGCTGATAAAGAAAAGCCCGAACAGGGAAAAGTAATTGCCGTGGGACCGGGCAAGAAAAATGACGACGGAAAAGTTATTCCTTTGGAGGTTAAGCCCGGCCAAAAAGTTTTATTTACCAAATACGGTCCAAACGAAATCAAAGTCAATGACAAAGAATATTTAATTGCCAAAGAGGAAGATATTCTGGCAATTCTTGAATAATTCAATAATTGCAATTTAAAATTTTTAATTTCTAAAACTATGGCTAAACAAATCAAATATTCCGAGGAAGCTCGGAAAAGATTAAAGAATGGCGTTGATAAATTGGCTAACGCTGTTATCGTTACTTTGGGCCCAAAAGGCAGAAATGTCGTTTTAGATAAGGGTTTTGGCGCGCCAACTATTACTAATGATGGCGTAACCATCGCTAAAGAAATTGAATTGGAAGACAAAATTGAAAATTTGGGAGCTGAAATTATAAAAGAAGTGGCGGAAAAAACCAACGAGGTGGCAGGCGATGGAACAACGACAGCCGTTTTACTTGCCCAATCAATTATTACCGAAGGCTTGAAAAATGTTACAGCAGGTTCCAATCCTTTGGCAATCAAAAGGGGATTAGACAAAGGATTTGAGGCAGTAGTTGAGAAACTGAAACAAATTTCAAAGCCAATCCAAACCAAAGAAGAAAAAGCTCAGGTTGCCACAATTTCAGCCGAAAATCCAGAAATCGGAAACCTGATTGCCGAAGTTATGGAAGAAGTCGGAAAAGACGGCGTGGTAACGGTTGAAGAATCAAAAACTTTCGGTCTTCAAAAAGAAATTGTCAAAGGCCTTCAATTTGATAAAGGTTATATTTCTCCTTATATGATTACTAACGCTGAAAGAATGGAAGCGGTTTACGAAGACCCTTTTATTTTAATAACCGACAAAAAGATTTCTTCACTTCAGGAAATTTTACCAGCGCTGGAAAAAATAGCCCAATCAGGCAAAAAAGAACTGGTAATTATTGCCGATGAAGTGGAGGGAGAAGCTTTAGCCACTTTGTTAGTTAATAAACTAAGGGGCGTTTTTAATACTTTGGCTATTAAAGCACCTGGTTTTGGCGACAGAAGAAAAGAAATGCTCCAAGATATAGCTGTTGTTACCGGAGCCCAATTAATTTCAGAAGAAGTCGGGCTAAAACTGGAAAACATCCAATTAAACCAATTAGGTTCTGCAAGAAAAGTAATCTCAACAAAAGAAAACACCACTATTGTTGAAGGGAAAGGGAAAAAAGAAGACATTGATTCCAGAATTAAACAAATTAAAAAAGAGATAGCAGTAACTGATTCAGATTTTGATAAAGAAAAATTGCAAGAAAGATTGGCAAAATTAGCAGGAGGAGTGGCGGTGATAAAAGTCGGAGCAGCGACCGAAGTTGAACAAAAAGCCAAACAACACAAAACAGAAGACGCTTTAGCTGCAACAAGGGCGGCTATTGAAGAAGGGATTGTTCCAGGCGGCGGAGTGGCTCTCTTACGTTGCCAGGAAGCTTTAGATAAGGTTGAAGTAGAGGGTGAAGAAAAAATTGCTATTGCCATTTTAAAAAGAACTCTTGAAGCTCCAATCAGGAAAATCGCTGATAATGCGGGAGTTGATGGTTCAGTGGCAGCGGCCGAAGTTAAGAAAATGGCAACCAACGAAGGATTTAATGCTCAAAAAATGGTATATGAGGATTTAGTTAAAGCCGGAATTATTGATCCGACAAAAGTCGTTAGATCGGCTTTGCAAAATGCGGTTTCTGCTGCTTCAATGTTTTTAACAACAGAGACAGTGGTGGCGGAAAAACCTGAAGAAAAAGAAAAAATGCCGAAAATGCCGGGAGGTTACGGCGAGGAATACTAATTACAATTAACAGATAACAATTAAATTTTATACAAAAAGCCCCTTTCGGGGCTTTTTGTATTTGGCTTAGTTTGACTTTTATTTTAATTTTGTTAATATAAAACATCAAAAAAGGAGGGACAGCACATGAAAAATATTAAAGCTGGCATGACTGCATCGGATGTAATAGAAGAGATAGTTAGGGGTAATGAAAAAATAAAAATTGTGAATTTTGTTTCTTACCGCCCCAATGTTACTGTGATGGAAAGTGGCGAGCTGTCTTTAAGAAGGATCAGTCATCATAACCATAATTATGGAGAGATGTTCTTAACAAGGAACGAAATCCTGAACGGACAGATTTCTAAACTAATAGAGGCGTTACCGAAAGATTTTGATCTTAGTATAAGCTCAAGAATGGAAGTAGGTGGTAAAATTTGTCATCTACCTCTGATTGATTTTTATTGCGACAAAACAATAGAAAACCTTAAAAACTTGTATGAAATTGTAGCTACTTATCTTCATTTAATAGTCAATGGGGTTTTTCTGGACAGTGGCCGGAGTTACCATTTTTATAGTTCATCATTGATGGATGAAAAAATCTGGGTTAAATTTATGGCTCATTGTTCATTGTTTGATGGATATATCGACCATAGATGGGTTAGTCATCGACTTATTGATGGTTTTGGATGTTTACGGATTTCTGCAAGGTCAATCCGCACAGCAATACCAACAGTTGTTGAGTACCCCTCAGAGCGAAAACCAGCAAAATAAATAAAATGGCGGTTCTTGTGCTTGTCACGGAGCCGCTTTTTGTTATGTTGAAAAAAAATGAAAAGTGATTTACAATTAAAGATAGTTAAAAAGGTCGGTAAATAAATTATTTAAAATAAAAAATATATGGGTTTAACTCAAATTATTTTAATAATTGTCGCCGTTATTGTTCTATGGGTGATTGCTGTTTTTAATCGTTTAATTACTTTTAAAAACCGGACAAAAGAAGCTTGGGCAGATATAGAAGTCCAGTTAAAAAGAAGGTACGATTTAATTCCCAATTTGGTTGAAGCGGTCAAGGGTTATGCTACTCACGAAAGAGAACTTTTTGAAAAAGTGACCGAAGCCAGGGCAAAAGCTATGGGAGCTCAAACAATTAAAGAAAAAGGAGAAGCGGAAAATGCTCTTTCTCAAACTCTAAAATCCTTATTCGCCGTAGCCGAAAATTACCCTAATTTACGGGCTTCGGAAAACTTCCAGAAATTTCAGGACGAACTAACCGACACCGAGGATAAAATTCAGGCTGCTCGAAGATTCTACAATGGAAATGTCAGAGATTTCAATATCCAAATAGAAACATTCCCGGCCAATGTTGTGGCGGGTATCTTCAGATTCAAAAAAGTGGATTTCTTTGAAACGGGAGCTCCCGAAGAAAGAGAAGCGGTGAAGGTGAAATTCTAAATTAAATATGGCTACTTTATATACTCAAGCTGAATCCAATATTCGGAAGACTTGGTTGTATTTAACTTTCTTTTTGCTTTTTATAATCGCCATCGGGTGGTTTTTCTCTTATTATTATAAAAATCAAGCAATTTTATACATTGCGACAGCTTTTAGTATTTTAACCAGCTTTTCCAGTTATTGGTATTCGGATAAAATTGTTCTGGCAATGACTCGGGCAAAACCAATAGAAAAGAAAGATAATCCTGAAATTTATCGGCTTGTTGAAAATCTTTGTATTACTGCCGGTTTGCCTCTTCCAAAAATTTATATTATTGACGAAGCTCAGCCGAATGCTTTTGCTACGGGTCGTGATGCAAAACATGCGATAGTGGCTCTAACCAGAGGACTCTTGGAAAAGCTGGAAAAAACGGAATTGGAAGGAGTGATAGCTCACGAATTATCCCACATCGGCAATAAAGACATGCTTTTACAAACAATTGTTGTGATTTTAGCCGGAATTATTGTCAATCTTTCAAATATATTTTTGAGAATGAGTTTTTTTGGAGGAAGAAGAAGTGATGATTCAAGGGGCGGAGGTATTTTGGCATTTTTTGGAATTGCGGCTATAATATTAGCACCGATTGCCGCAACCTTAATTCAGTTGGCTATTTCCAGAAAAAGAGAATTTTTAGCCGATGCTTCAGGCGCCTTATTGACTCGCTATCCCGAAGGCTTGGCCCGAGCCTTGGAAAAAATTTCAGCTGACCCCAATCCCTCTGAGAGTAGCCAATAATTCCACCGCCCATCTTTTTATCGCATCTCCCTTTCGGGGCAAACAATCAATCGGCTGGTTTACAAAACTATTTATGACTCATCCGCCAGTTGAAGAACGGGTTAAAGCATTAAGAGAAATGAGCATATGACATGTCCAATTTGTAAAAAAAATTTAGATAAAACAATTTTTTACGGCGTAGAAGTTGATTATTGTCCGCAATGTCTTGGTCTTTGGTTTGAAGAAGACGAACTAAGATTGGCAAAAGACAACCGGGACAGGGATTTAAACTGGTTAGACATTGACCTTTGGAAGAAAAAAACTTCTTTTAAAGTTTCTTCGGGCGAAAAACTTTGTCCTTTTTGCCGACTTCCTCTTTATGAAGTAAGTTACGGCCACTCAAAAATCAAAGTTGATGTTTGTAATATATGCAAAGGAATTTGGCTGGATAGGGGAGAATTTAAAAAAATCATTGAATATCTGAAAAAAGAAGGACATTACGAAGCGATGAATAACTATTCTAAAAATTTAATTTCAGAATTTTGGGAAATTTTCATCGGTCCCGAAAGCTTAAGAGAAGAAATTTCCGATTTTTTAACAATTTTGAAAATTTTAAATTATAAATTTGCAATTCAGCATCCAGAAATAGTTAAAATAATTTCCTCTTTACCAAAGTAATAAGGGTGGGATGGCTGAGTGGTTGAAAGCGCTTGCTTGGAGAGCAAGTGTACTCGCAAGAGTACCGTGAGTTCGAATCTCACTCCCACCGCCATTTTTCAAAATTAGAGTTTTGGGCGAAAAAGAAAATTTTTCATGGGATTTAAAAAATTAAACGAAAACCAAAAATTAGTTTTATTTGATATTGATCGAACATTAATAACACGTTCTCAAGGGCACGAAGAAGCGTTTTCCGATGCATTCAGAGCCGTTTACGACGCTGACACTAATATTAATATTATTAATCATCATGGAATGACTGACCAAGCAATAATTATTGAAGTTTTAAAGAAAAATGGTTTAGCTGAGAGCGAAATCAAGCCAAGAATTAAGAAGTGTATGAACATAATGGTTGAATCATTTCAGAAACGAATCCAGAAAAGCACATTTAGGCCGATAAAAGGGGTTAAGAAATTATTAAGAGAGTTATCGAGAAGAAATATCCTCATGGGTCTAGTAACGGGAAATCTCGAAAAGATAGCGAGGGGCAAAATGAAGAAGTTAGGGCTAAATGATTATTTCCCAGTAGGCGGATTCGGTAGTGACGATATCAGTAGGATAAAATTAGTAAAGCTGGCAATAAAGAGAGCAGAGAAGAAATTTAAATTTAAATTCAATGACAATGTTTTTCTGGTCGGAGATGCACCGCAAGACATCAAAGCTGGTAAAGATGCGGGCGTTAAAACAATTGGGGTTACAACTGGAATCTATTCGAAGGAGCATTTATTAAAACAAAATCCAGATTATATTTTAGAAGATCTAACCAATACTAACAGTATATTAAATATTATATTTCAGTGAGATTCGTATGGATAAGATAAATATTTCAATATTAAATAAAAGAAACATAAAAAGCGGAAAATTAGCTAAATTATTACCAGAATTTTACGAACTCAAAAAAGTTATTGAAAATAACGAATGGCATAACCAAGAACCAGTCTTTGATTACACCCTTTCTGTTTTAGGTAATCTGGGAAAAATCACTTATGATTCAAGTAAAGATATTAAACAGACTTTAGAATAAAACCATTGATAAAATTTCAAGAAAAGATTTATTATACATTGCGGCATTACTACACGATATTGGTAAGAAAGAAACAATAGTTGATTTGGGCGACGGGGTTAGAAGTTGTCCAGGCCACTGCCAAAAAGGGGCAAAAGAGACAGAAAGGATATTAAAATGTTTTAATCTCTCCAAAAAAGAATCCAACATTATCACAGATATGGTTAAGAATCATGGTTTAATAAACGATATCATTGCCCCAACTAATAAAAATTTCCGAAAAGAATACCAGAATTTCAAAAAAAAGTTTTCAAAAATATATTTGGAATTATTTCTGCTTTCATTTGCTGATACTATTGGTAGTTATCTCAAAAAAACTAAACCAGCTGAATTCCGTTATCGGATTGCGTTTTACAAAAAAGAATTAAAGAATTTACCGCCAAAGAAAAACTTGAAATCATTCAACTCGAAAAAGTCGCTTCCGCGAGGTGTGCGGAAAGGAAAATTACAAAAATAATTAATTTAATAAGATATATATGAACTATGCCTCGCTAACGCTCGGCAGAACCATATAATTTTTCACTATCGTTCAAAATTATGAACACAAAAAAACTTACATTATCTATTTTGCCGGAAAAATTAGGCATTTGTCATTTTGCGCAAAAAAGCCCGATTCCTGAGTGGGCCTTGGAAGGAAATTTTTCTTCAATAACCAAGACAGACCAGGAATTATCCATCGTTTATCCTCAGGAAAAAATCCCCGGAGGCGTATTATTCGAAAAAGACTGGAGAGCTTTCAGGTTGGAAGGCGTTGTTGATATGTATTCAGTAGGAATTATTTCTGCTTTATCCAAGCCTTTAGCCGACAATGGAATCAGCATCTTTAACATCTCAACCTACGAGACGAATTACATTTTAGTTGAAGAAAAAAATCTTGAGAAAGCCAAAGAAGTTTTGGGGAAATTCTGCGAGATTAAAGAATAATTTAATTTAGATAAAAATTTTGTTAAGATGGCTAAAAATAAAGTAAGAACCTCGCCTTCGGCAAGAACCTTGAAGGCAAAGCCTATTCTAAAAAATCTGAAAGAATATCAGAATCTTTGTAAAAAGACAGCTCAGAA